>CANQKL010000059.1 GCA_947624455.1 uncultured Clostridia bacterium | reverse complement strand
CCTCGAACTGTCCCTCCACATAAATGGGGGCGGCATAAATGGGGGCGGCGGCAAAGCTCAGTCCCGGCGTTATCATAAGGCACATCGCCAGACTCAGCAGCAGGGCGAGTATTTTTTTGCTTTTGCTCATGTAAGTTCCTCCTTGCGTCCGCAATTCTTCATATTAAATAGGACATACATAGGTATTTTAACACATGAGCGTCGGATTGTAAATAGGTTTTTTCAAAAAAGGACAAAAAACTCGCGCTGGGGGAACCCGCGTCGTCGCAAAGGGTGACTTTGCTCCTCCTTTCCCACACATTTGAAACGCAAAAAAGGATCGCCCGAAGGCGATCCTTAGTTGTTCGGTTCAGATTAGTTAAGAGTAAGAGAACCGCTGGTGCCGTTGTCAGCTTCAAGATCCTTGCTGTTGTCAAGGTCCTTGTCGTTGTCAAGAGGCTTTACGTTGGTGCCGGAGCTGCCCTCATAGGAGATGGGAGCTGCGCCGTCAAGCTCGAACTGATAGCTGTCGTTAGCCATCTTGAATACTACGAGATCGGTAACGTTGCTTCTCTCGGAATCAAGGTCGCCACCGGCAAGGGTATCCATATCGTCAACGTCGGATACTCTGAACAGTACGAAGAAGGTGTACTTGTTAGGATCAACGTCTACAACGTCGATGTCCTTGCTTGTTACAGAAGCGTTAGCATAGCGGGCGCCGCTGTAATCAACGAGGGTAACGTTGGTGTTGTTCCTTACTCTGTAGTAAGCCTGGTCGGGACCGTTGCTGTAGCCATCGATGTCGATGCCGTCGTTATCGTCCATGTAAACGTCTTCGTCGCCATCAACGATGGGGTTCAGCTGAGCGATATCCCAGTAGTACTCGTCGCCATTGTACTTAACGGTGGTAGATCTTCTGGTATCGGCAGTGGTGATCTTACCAGTCTTGTTTCTATCGTTGGGTCTCTCAACGAAGGCAAGGAACTCAACGGTGTCAACAAAGCCGTTTACTACGGGGCCAACAAGCATTACAGTACCCTTGGCAAGGCTAAGAGTGCCGCTAGCGATGTCGTCAGCATAGCCCTTGGCGTCGTCATACAGGGAGAAGGTGCGGTTGCTGCCTTCCTGGATACCCTGGAAGGTAACGATGTTCTCGTTGTCGTCGTTTACTTCAACAGTAACGTTGCTTACAACGAATACGCCCTGGCTCTGATCAACATCGGACTCGGTGCTCTCCTGAACGGCGGCTGCTACCACATCGTTCTCGGAGAAGGTCTCTACGCTGTAGGTGCTGCGGTCAACGAATCTGCCGCCCTTGATAACGGTGATATCGTCGTCGTCGCTGTAGTCGGGTTCGTCGTTGTTAGCCTTTACAACGAATACATAGGTGTTGTCGGTAAAGGGATCGGACTTACCGATGGTGCGCTCGTCAGCGTCATAAGCTCTGTCGGTGATAGAAGCATACTCGATGCCGCCATCAAGATAGTTGCCGGCAAATGTGATTCTGCTGATCTCGTTGTTCTCAACATTGTACTTGATAACGCGATCCTTAGCGGAAGCGGCGGACTTATCGGCGGTGATGTCCTGGAGCTTAGCATACAGCATCTCAAGAGCAGCGTCGTCGGAAGAGATTCTGTAAGAGGAAGTAGCGTCATCGTCGCCAAACAGATCCTGGTTGGACTTAGCATCCTGATATACGATCAGGTTAGAGCTGCGAAGATTGTAGGTGTTTACCTTAGCGGTAGCGGCGTCAAGAATACGAACCTCATAAGTGGTCTTGCCCCACTTGGTCTCGTCGGCAACCGCAAGCATATAGCCGTACTCGCCGGTGGCAGTAGAGCTGCCGTCGATAAGGGAGATAAGGCCGTCAGCGTTCAGGTAGAAGATACCGGTGGTGTTGTTGTTAGCCTTAAGGTTAACCTTGTACATGGGAGAAGCAGCATAGCTCTTACCGCTAACGGCAAGGGTATCAGACTCGGAGTCATAAGAGGAGCTTCTGCCCTCGATCTTGTCGGAAGAAACCTTGTAGATGATGATAACATCGTCATTCTCGTCACCGATAGTGGTGATGGTATCGCCAACGGCGATCTCGGAAGGATCGATGTAGTTCTCACCCTTCAGGAATATCTTGAGCTTCTCGTCATCCTCGGGATCATAGGTCTCGGGAACGTTCTTGCTGTCGGTCATGCCGCGGAATACGTACTGACCGTCGCTGTTAACACGAGCGCTCTCAACTACGCCCTCCTGGGTGTACTTGCTGATCATGG
The DNA here is from genome assembly GCA_947624455.1 of uncultured Clostridia bacterium. GTDB lineage: Bacteria > Bacillota > Clostridia > UMGS1883 > UMGS1883 > JAFLUQ01. Next base: position 6,983 of record CANQKL010000059.1, on the reverse strand, counting down.
CGACATCGAACTTCTTATCGTTGTCGTTATCAATGAAGGTAACTACGCCGCCCTTGTCTTTGATCTGCTCCAGGAAGAATCTACCGGTTCCGTCATATACATCGGCATCGGCGGGAGCAACGCTAGCGTCTGTAACGTCAGCATAGTTGGTGAATACCTTAACGTCGGTATCGGGAGTAAGAGAAGCGGCGCGCTTATCGGAAGAGTTGTTTCTCCAGTAGAATACTACGCCATCTTTATCCTGATCATCAATTTCATCGCTGTTAAGCTCGCCCTCCTCGCTGTCGGCCAGCTGAGTGCTGGTAACAGTGGTGGTAGAGTTCTTACCGCTCTTAGCGCTGATAGCGAAGATTGTGGGATCGTCGGTGTCCTCGTCATAGCCAATATAAGCTACGCAGGAGTAGCCGAGCATAGAAGCGGCAGCTGTGCCGCCCTCATCGAATACGCCGGTAACATCGCCGTTCTTAACGTCGGTCTTGTCGGTAGCGTCGCCGGTGAAGAGCTCAGAATTTTCATCAAGAGCCTTGGAAAGAGTGAGGGTAACATTGTGGTCGTCAGCGTCGTACTTACGATCGGTGGCGGCGGTGGTGTAGTAAGAATCGGTTACTACTGCCTCGGCCTTGATAACGTCAAGGTTAGAGAGAAGGGTCTTGCCCTCCTTGGGAGCGTAGTTAACGTCGCTGCCCCAAGAGGTCTGATCCATCATGTCAACCTCAAGGGCGTTGTAAACGGCCTTGGCAACAGTCGCGCGGGTAGCGGGCTGGCCAACGTTGCCGCCAGCGCCGGAGGTTATCTTGAGGTTAGAAGCAACGGTGGTGTAGCCCTGGGGCCAGCCGCCCTTGCTCATAGCGTCAAGATCGTAACCGAGAGCGCAAACGATCATCTTAAGGACCTGCTCATAAGTAACTTCGCCGCTGGGGTCGAAGGTACCGTCGCCCTTGCCGTTGATAACGCCGGCTGCATAAGCGGCGTTGATTTCACCGGCAGCCCAATGATTCTCGGGAACATCGGTGAAAACGGTTGTGCCAGGAAGAGCTTCAAGGTTCAAAGCGCGAACCATGATAGCCGCAACTTCCGCACGGGTAATAGTGTTGTTAGGCTTGAACGTGCCATCGTCAGCACCCTTGATGATGCCGAGGTTGGTGAGAATGTTCACAGCCTCCGCGTAGTTAGCGGTGCTGGGTACGTCGGGGAAAGCGGCGAAGGATGTCGCAATACCCATGGTGAGAACCATAGCAACCGCAAGAACTACCGCAACGGTTTTCTTGAGAGTGTTCATGTCTCAAATCCTCCTAAATTTTATTTTTCGGAGAGCTGGGTTTTCGGCCCGCGGCCTCTCCACGCCGCGCACCGGGGCCCTCCCGGGCTCCTATCGGAATTATAGCATCCACGGCCCCGTTCGTCAATAGGTTTTCGGCAAATGTAACGCAAATGTAAAAATCCTCGATCCTTCGCCTTGGCCCTGACTACCGGCGCCGGAGCCATAGCTCCGATCATTGGTATACTTGAATTCTACACAATAAAATAAAAAAAGTCAATATATTTTTTCGTTTTGTAACAAAGCCTTAATATTATCGCCCCATTATTCACCAAAACGCCCGCCTTGGCGTAATATAAAGTATAAAAGCGTCAACAACCGGGCGAAAGACGTTCCCGCCGGGAATTTAACGGGGCGCGGGGAAAGCGCCTAAGTCATATGAAAGGAGGCGTTACGATGGGCAGACGGCCGCCTGGGTGCGGAAAAGGCTTCAGCCCGCTGGGATTAGGGATGCTGGCCTTTGTGCTGGGGGTATTCACCGCGATGATCTTGCCGGTGACGCTGCTCGCGGTCATCGAGGGCGGCCTCATCATAGTCCTGGGTATAATCACGCTGCGGAGGTGATGGTGCGTGAAGGTGTTTGTGTTCCGATTGCCAAAGATACTTAACTCGCTGGCTAAAATCTTTCTTAAAGTTTGACCGGGGCGGACGCACAATGCGCGCCCTACGGAGGGAAGGGAACCGCAAATGCGGCATTTATGGGTTCCGTTTTTGTTCGCGGACGCAACGCGGGTATCGTTCAAACAGGCGCACCTTTCGGTGCGCCTGTCTTTTTACTATATTTATTAATATATCAACTGCCCTGACCTGTGAACACCACGGCTATGGTTTCCAATATCAGCTTTATATCCACCAATATCCCACGGTCCCGTATGTACTGGATGTCCATATCCACCCAGTCGTCAAAACCCACATCGTCACGGTGAGGGCAGACCTGCCAGTAACAGGTGAGTCCGGGAGTGACCAAAAGACGCTGACGCTCGTAATCGCCATAGACCTCCGTCTCCTTGGGAAGCGGGGGCCGGGGGCCGACTACGCTCATATCGCCCTTCAGCACGTTCCACAGCTGGGGCAGCTCGTCAATGGAGGTTCGCCGGATAAAACGGCCCACCCTCGTTATGCGGGGATCGTCCTTTATCTTGAAAACCGGACCGTCCTTCTCATTCCGATCCTCCAGCTCCGCCCTCAGCGCGTCGGCGTTGACAACCATGGAGCGGAACTTCCAGAACCGGAAAAGCCGCCCGTTCCTGCCCACTCTCAGCTGAGAATAAAAGGGGCTGCCATGGGGATCGTCTATAAAAATTATCAAAGCTACCACTATAAACAGCGGGCTGAGCACGACCAGCGCGGTCAGCGACGCGGCTATATCAAACAGACGCTTGAGTACCAGATAGGCCTTGTTCGCCCTGACAGCCTCGCTGTCGAGCAGCTCCCTCTGCTGGGCCGGGAAGCTTTGACTGGCGTTATTAAGCGTCGTATTTATTTCCGGCACCACCTCTGGCCCTCCTCATTAGGGATTTACGACAGGAAAAATTGTCGCATTTTGAATTGTGGAAGTATTATATCATATTTTTATGCAATAGTCAATACTTTTTTCGCAATTATTTTTGCCAAAAAGTGCAAACCTGGGACATTTTTCTCATTATTTCAGCTTCTCCAGCTCGGCGTCCAGTATCTCCTGGATAAGGTTGGGATTGCCCCGTCCGGCGGTTCGGCCCATAGCCTGACCCATGAGGGCCTTGACGGCCTGGAGCTTGCCCTTGCGGAAGTCGTCGATGCTCTTGGGATTTTTGGCTATGACTTCGGCAACGATGGAGGCGAGGCTTTCACGGTCGTTTATCTGACCAAGGCCCTCCCGCTCCACGATTTCGGCGGGGTCGGCGTCCTCCTCCCACAGACGGGACACCAGCTTTTTGGCGGTGCCGCTGTTTATAAGGCCGTCGCCGCACATATCGGCTATCTTAGCCATATTTTCGGCGGAAATGGGGATATCGACGCTGTCCTGGGGCAGCAGGCGGAAAATTTCGGAAATTATCAGGTTGCCAAGTACCTTGGGATGCTTGGTCAGCTTCGCCCCGGCCTCAAAGTAGTCGGCTATCTCCACCTGACCGGTGAGCATCTCGCCGTTGTAGGAGCTGAGGCCGTACTTTTGCACATACTCCTCCTTGCGCTGGTCGGGCAGGGCGGGGATCTGGCCGCGCAGCCGCTCCAGCTCCTCCTCGCTCATAATGATGGGCGGCAGGTCGGGGTCGGGGAAGTAGCGGTAGTCGTTGGCGTCCTCCTTAGAGCGCATGGCCGAGGTTCTGCCGGTGACGCTGTCAAAGCGGCGAGTCTCCTGAACTATTGTCTCGCCCTTTTCCACCGCGTCCACCTGGCGCTTGAACTCGTACTCGATGGCCTTGGCGATGAACTGGAAGGAGTTGAGGTTTTTCATTTCCGTCCTGGTGCCGAACTGAGTCTCGCCCACCTTGCGGACGGAAAGGTTCACGTCGCAGCGCAGCGACCCCTCCTGCATCTTGCAGTCGGAAACCCCAGTGTAAAGTATGATGGCCCGCAGCTTGCGCAGGTAGGCCACGGCCTCCTCGGCGGAGCGCATATCCGGCTCGGAAACTATCTCTATCAGCGGCACGCCGCAGCGGTTGCAGTCGATGAGGGTGCCATGCTCGTCGTCGTGGATCAGCTTACCGGCGTCCTCCTCGATATGGATTCGGGTTATGCCGATGCGCTTGGAGCCGGTCTCGCTCTCAATGTCCAGCCAGCCGTGTTCGCACAGTGGCAGGTCATACTGGGATATCTGGTAAGCCTTGGGCAGATCGGGGTAGAAATAATTCTTGCGATCCTCCTTGGAATACCGGGCGATTGTGCAGTTGGTGGCCATACCGGCCTTGACGGCGTATTCCACCACCTTGCCGTTGAGAACGGGCAGAGTGCCGGGATAGCCCATGCACACCGGACAGACGTGGGTGTTAGGCTCCGCCCCGAAGGTGGTGGGGCAGGAGCAGAATATTTTTGTGTCGGTCTTTAGCTCCACGTGTGTCTCAAGACCGATTACCATTTCGTAACCCTTGTATGTCATCAGAAAGCCCCCCTTTCCAGATGCCAGGCGCCCCGCTCGGCCTCATAGGCCGCGCCCGCCCGGTACAGCGTCACCTCGTCAAAGTGACGGCCCATGAGCTGCATTCCGATGGGCAGCCCCTCGGAATCGCTGCCGCAGGGCATGGACAGAGAGGGTATGCCGCCGATGTTCACGGGGACGGTGTAGATGTCGCCCAGATACATTTCCAGCGGGTTATGGGACTTTTCGCCTATCTTGTAGGCCACTGTCGGAGCCACTGGGGAGAGTATCAGGTCGCAGCGCTGGAAGCAGCGCTCGTATTCTTTCATTATTATAGTGCGCATTTGCAGGGCCTTTTTGTAGTAGGCGTCGTAATAGCCGCTGCTCAGGGCGAAGGTACCCAGCATTATCCGCCGCTTCACCTCGGGACCGAAGCCCTCGCTGCGGCTGTTTTGGTAAAGCTCGGTGATATCGTCGTATTTTTCGCTGCGGTAGCCGTAGCGCACGCCGTCGAAGCGGGCCAGATTGCTGGAGGCCTCGGCCGAGCTGATAACGTAGTATGCCGGCAGGGCCTTGTCCAGAGAGGGCATGGAAAGCTCCACTATCTCCGCCCCCAGCTTTTCAAAGACCTTGGCCGCGTTCAGCACCGCGCTCTTGACCTCGCCGCTCAGCCCCTGGCCGAAGGACTCCTTCAAAAGGGCTATTTTCAGCCCCTTCACTCCCTGGCCTATCCCGCTGGCGAAGTCGGGATACTCATTGTTGACGCTGGTAGCGTCGTGGGGGTCGTAGCCCGCGATCGCGCCCAGCACAAGGGCGTTGTCCTCCACCGTCTTGGTGAGAGGCCCGATCTGATCCAGCGAAGAAGCGAAGGCCACCAGTCCGTACCGGGATACCCGACCGTAGGTAGGCTTCATTCCCACGACTCCGCAGAAGGCCGCGGGCTGGCGGATGCTTCCGCCGGTATCGCTGCCCAAGGCAAAGGGAGCCTCGTTGGCGGCCACTACCGCCGCGCTGCCGCCGCTGCTGCCGCCGGGAACCCGGTCGGCGGAGCGGGGGTTATGGGTTATTTTAAAGGCGCTGTTTTCCGTGGAGGAACCCATGGCAAATTCGTCCATGTTCACCTTGCCCAGCACGGGTACGCCCTGAGTATTCAGCTTTTCCATGACTGTGGCGTTATAGGGGGGTACAAAATTTTCCAGCATCTTGGAGGCGCAGGTCGTTTTCAGCCCCTTGGTACAGATGTTGTCCTTTATAGCCGCCGGAACGCCCAAAAGCGGGGCTTTGGCCCCCTGGCGGCGGGCGTCGTCCGCGGCCCGGGCCGCATCCAGGGCGGCGTCGGCGGTGACGGTTATGTAGCCGTTCACTTTTTCGTCGTTTGCGTCTATGGAGGCCAGATAGCTCCGGGTGACCTCCTGGGAGGTAAGCTCGCCGGACTCCATCGCCCGGCTCAGCTCACCGACGGTCATTGTGGTTATATCAGTCATTGTTTCGATCTCCATTCCTCCGCTGTACAGCGGCAAATCCTAACGGGACAAAGGGCGCGCGCGGCCTTTGCCGCGCCCCTCCTTATTCCACCACGCGGGGTACGCTCACATAAGCGTCGGTTCGAGTGGGAGCGTTGGTCAGCATGGCCTCCCGGTCAAACTCGCTGACCGGCTTATCCTCGTGGAACACGTTGCTCAGAGGGATGACGTGGGCCGTGACCTGAGCGTCGCCGGTGTCCACCTCCGAAAGCTGGTTCGCGAAGCCGATTATAGTCTCCATATCGTTGGCCATAGCGGCCTTTTCCTCGGGGGAAAGGCTGAGCCGGGCCAGCTTCGCCACGTTTTCCACATCTATCTTCGGGCCTTTTTTCTTTTTTACGCCCACGGCGGAGGAGCCTTCGGCGAAAGCCTGGCCCAGCCGCAGAACCTCAAGCTGCTTGGGATCCACAAAGTCCGGCGCGCCGGTCATGGGGCAGGAGGCGTCCTTTATCTTGGGGAAAGCTATGACCTCCCGCAGGCTGTCGGCGCCCAGCAGCATCATTACCAGCCGGTCCAATCCGAAGGCGAAGCCGCCGTGGGGAGGGGTGCCGTACTTGAAGGCGTTGACCATGAAGCCGAAGCGGTTCTCTATCTCCTCGTCGCTAAAGCCCAGGGCCTCGAACATCTTCTGCTGCACGTCGCTGCGGTGGATACGGATGCTGCCGCTGCCAAGCTCTATGCCGTTGAGTACCACGTCGTAGGCCTGCGCCCTGACCCGGCCTGGGTCGGTGACGAGGTACTGTATATCCTCGGGATAGGGCATGGTGAAGGGATGGTGCATAGCCATGAAGCGGTTCTCCTCGTCGCTCCACTCGAACTGGGGGAAGTCGGTGACGAACAGGAATCTGTACTCGTCCTTGGGCCGAAGTCCCAGCATATCCCCAAGATCCAGGCGAAGGGAACCCAGCGTCCGGTAAACGGTGGCGGGCTTGTCGGCGCAGAACAGGATGAAGTCGCCGGGTACGGCGTCCATGCGCTTGAGTATAGCGTCGATATCCGCCTGGGAGAAATATTTCGTAAGTATGGAGTAAACCTCGCCGTCGGGCCTGACCGCTATCCAGGCCATGCCCTTGGCCCCGTAGCTAAT
>CANQKL010000058.1 GCA_947624455.1 uncultured Clostridia bacterium | reverse complement strand
CCATGATCTTCCCGGCGGTATAGCCCTTGGCTATGCCCCCTACGTCCAGCCCCGCCCCAGGGGAAAGAGTTACCCGGCCATTATTTACCTCCACCTCTGTGCCAACGCTTTTTAGGGCGGCGGTCAGCTCGTCCTCGCTGGGAACGCGGTAGTTCTGACCGTAAAAGCCCCACAGATCCATTACCGGAGCCACAGTCATGTCGAAGGCCCCGCCGGTAAGGCCGCGTATTTCCAGCCCGCGGCTGATAAGGGCCTCTGTGTCGGGAGAAACGTCGCTCTCCCCGGCGGCGTTGAGCTTGAAAATGTCGCCGCCTGGCTCCCGGCGGTCAAAAAGGGCCGCCAATCGGTAAATCTCCGACTTCGCGGCTTCCAGCGCGGGTCCGGCGCCTTTGCCCCAGGCGGTTAGCTCCATTACCGTGTCCATGGCAAAGACCGTGGCCGTTTCCTGACGGCCTTTGCCGCAGCCGGTCAACGTCAGAAGGGCCAGGCTAAGCACGCATATCCTTTTAACGATCCTCATAATTCATTTCCCCAATCTTGCCGTCAAAAGCTGTGCCGCCAGTCCGGTGAATGTGCCGGTCAAAACGGCGAATATGAGCAGAATCGGCAAATAGGCCGCCGCTCCCGGGCCTATCAGTAACGCCGCCGCCAGTATTTGGCCCCCGTTGTGGGCTATGGCCCCCAGCACGCTTACGACCCACAGCCGCTCCCGTCCCAGGAACCGCAGGGCGGCGCTCATTGTCAGAAAGCTCAGAAGTCCCCCGCTTATGCTGTACAAAAAGCTAACGGCCTGTCCGGCGAACACACTGCCGAGAACTATCCTGAGCAGCAACACCGTCAAAGCCTCCTTCCGCCCCAGTAAAACCAAAGCCGCCAGGGTCACTATGTTAGCTAAGCCCAGCTTGACTCCCGGGATAGGTACCGGCGGCGGGACGTGGGCCTCAATTACAAAAACCGTGAGAGCTATGGCCAGCAGCAGGGCCATAATGGTCAGTTTTTTGGTATTCATAGGCTCACCTCCCGGTAACGGCGTCCACGCCGCCGCCGTCCGTGACCTCTACGGTCAGCCGGTGGGGCAGGCATATTATAGGCACGCCGCCGCTGATATATCCCCTTCGGACGCAGAGCCGGTCGGGACAACTGGCGTCGGTGACGGCGATTTTCCCGTCCCGAACGCTGATATGGTTGAACTCGCCGTCACCAAGGTCAATGTCGAACTCCTGATTTTCGTCCAGCTCTACCCGGCGTATCGCTTCGCCGTTTAGGGAAATGACCGCCGCGCCGCCGGAGCGGTCGGTTATCAGTATGATGATGGCGCAAATCAGGCATAGCGCGGAGAATATTATTATCCAAAGCAAATGTTTTTTCACTCCGTCACCTTTTTTCAAAAAATTTAAAATAACTGTTGCAAATTGGTTTTTTATGTGCTATAATAACAGGGTAGTCGATATGGGCTTGTAGCTCAGCCGGGAGAGCGTTCGGTTCGCATCCGAGAGGTCGAGGGTTCGAATCCCTTCAAGTCCACCATCAGCGTAACGCTGGACCCTTCTCACGCCCTAAACCTCGGGGCGTGATTTTTTTTGTGACCGTATGCCCGCGAACAGGGTCTATAATTAATGAGGGCGGGGGAAGATTCCGACGGAGGTGGTTGCATGACTGATCTACAGCTTTTGGAAAAGCTGAAAAAACGAAGCCGCAAGTCCCTTGAAACGGCCATTCGACGCTTCAACGGGTATGTCTGTGTCGTGATTTTCAACACCGGCGCCGGTTCCCTCACAAAAGAGGATATGGAGGAGCTGGCGGACGATGTTTTTTTGGCGTTGTGGAATAACGCCGACAAGATCAACGAATCGCTCAAGGCATATATCGGGGCTACGGCCCGGAATATGACGCTTAAAAAGCTGCGCGGGCTGAAGGACGAGGAAGAATTGCCGGAAAATTTTCCGTCCTCCTACGGCAACCCCGAGGAGGAAACGGAAAAAAACGAGCTTTCGCGGCTGTTGTATAATGAAATAATGGAGCTTGGCCCGCCGGACAGCGAAATTTTCCTGCGCTACTATTACAACGGGCAGAAGCTGCGGGAAATCGCCGCCGAGCTGGGACTGAGCGTCTCCAACGTCAAGATGAAGCTGCTGAGGGGCAGGAACCGGCTCAAAGACGCTTTTTCAAGAAAGGGGGCGCTCTGATGAACAAACGGATGAGAGAACTTTTGAAAGACCTCGATCTGCCGGAAAGCGCGTTTTTTCAGCGCGATCCGAACAGTGCGGTGGACAGCGTAAACCGCAAGCTCAATCAAAGTCCGCCGGAATTGGCCCTTTTCAAGGCCCAGCGTTTGGCAAGGCGGGTGGCGGTCGTCTGCGCGGCGATACTCGCGCTGGCTCTGACGGCCTTTGCGGTGTCGAGCGTTGACATTGACCTGCTCAAGCTGTACTTTTTGGGCGACAGCAGCTCCATGGAGCGGTACGTTGACCGCCCCGAGCTATCCCTCTCCGACGGGCGTTACCGCTTCACCGTGGATCAGGCCCTTGTGACCCAGACCCAGGCTATGGCGGTGTTCACCGTGGAAGCCTTGACCGACGAAACCAGGGAGGAGCTTAAGAACCTTGACCTGGGGCTGGCCTTTGACTTTAAGTTCGCCGACCTGGGCGACTATGCGGGCGGCGGCAGCGGCGAAGCCTCTGAGCTGTGGCATCTGCGCACCGACGCCAGCCGCACATGGACTGTTGTGACCGATATAGACAACTATGAGCTGAAGCCCATGAAGCTGGTGTTCTTCCCCCTTCGGGGCAGGCGAACCGTCGTTGTGGAGGCCAAGGGCGACGTCGAGAGCTTTGAGTTTGACCTGCCGGGCCAGCCCATAGATTCCGGTCATATAATGCTGACCCCCACGGGCATAACCCTTGACCGCTGGCTGCCAGCCCATGAGAATTCGCTCCTTGAAAACTCGGAGACCTTCTTCCGTATGACCGATGGGGAGATAAAGAGCTTCAACCAGCTTTTCGCCAACCGCAACCGATCCAGCCAGACCTTGAACTCCACCGTTCCCGTCCTGTACCGGTTGAGGGCCATACCCAGAGAAATTCTGGATCTGAGTCAAATAGAAAGCGTGATCGTGGCGGGCCTTGAATACAGGCTGCGGGAGCCTGAGAACTGTGCCGAGGCTGAAATACCGGAGCGTCTGCTGCCCTTCCCGGTTAAAGTTGACGGCGACTACCTGGAAATCGAGGACATATTTGAGCATCTTGGCGCGGATATGGAGCGCCGCGGCAAAAAGCTCGCCGTCCGTTACAACGGCGTTGAGGCCGTGATAACTGCCGGAGCAGCGGAAGTGGAAATAAACGGCGCGGCGGTAAATCTGCCCATGCCGACCCGGCTGAGCGGTGACGGAAAGATGCAGGTATGCTGGGATTTTATCTATTCCTGTATTGAGATGAACATTTCCGCCGACAGCTTTGACGCGCCGCAAGATGAAATGACCTTCACCATGTATCCTTAAAGTATACAATCCCGGGTACACGCCCCGGGATTGTATGTTTTTTATCGAAAAGGAGTTCCCTTTCGAGCTTTTCCCATCGTGCATAGGGTTTGTCAGTAGTCTAAAGAGAGATTATTTATCCGTCATATCGTCGAGATGTCCACTATCCCCAGCTCACCCTCGTCCTTCTGCTTGATGGCGGTGAGGAGCGCCCTGGCGGTGTCAAGGCTGGTCATGCAGGGAACGCTGCGCTCCACGCTTGTGCGGCGTATCTTGAAGCCGTCCCGGTTGTGCTGGCGGCCGCGGGTGGGAGTGTTGACTACCAGATCGACTCCGCCGCCGCCGATCAGATCCAGAATGTCCGGAGAACCCTCGGCTATCTTGTTGACCTTGCGCGCCCGGACACCGTGATCCCGAAGGTACTGGCAGGTGCCGCCGGTGGCGTAAATACCGAAGCCGTAATCTTCAAAATCCTTGGCGAGCTGGCAGACCTCCTCCTTGTCCGTGTCGCGGACGGTTATGAGCATATTGCCCCGTTCGGGGATGACGAAGCCGCTGGCGATGAAGGATTTGTACAGAGCCTCGTGGAAGGTGGGAGCTATGCCCAGCACTTCGCCGGTAGACTTCATCTCCGGGCCAAGGGCGGTGTCCACGTCGTGGAGCTTTTCAAAGCTGAACACGGGCATCTTTACCGCCACATAGTCGGCTTCGGGGTGGAGATCGACGCCATAGCCCAGGTCTCTCAGCCGTTCGCCCAACATACACCGAATAGCCAGAGCTACGATGGGTACGTTAGTTACCTTGCTGATGTAGGGTACGGTGCGGCTGCTGCGGGGGTTTACCTCGATAACATAAACTCCGTCGGCGGCCACTATGAACTGAATATTTATCAGGCCCACAACATGAAGCTCTGTGGCCAGGCTCTTGGTGAAGCGGATTATGGTATCCTTTTCCTCCTTGGTCAGGGTCTGGGCCGGATAGACGCTGATGCTGTCGCCGCTGTGGATGCCGGCCCGCTCAAGGTGTTCCATAATGCCGGGGATGAGGATGTCGGTTCCGTCGCAGACGGCGTCCACCTCCACCTCCTTGCCGTGTACGTACTTGTCCACCAGAATGGGGTGTTCCTGTACGCTGCGGTTGATTATCTCCATATAAACGGTGATGTCCTTGTCGTTATAGGCAATTTCCATGCCCTGCCCGCCCAGCACATAGCTGGGGCGCACCAGGACGGGGTAGCCTATCTCGTTGGCGGCGGCTATGGCCTCCTCGCAGGTGAAGATAGTCCTGCCCTGGGGACGGCGTATCTTACATATTTCGAGAACCTCGTCAAAAAGCTCGCGATCCTCGGCCCGGTCAACGTCCCTGGCGTCGGTGCCAAGGATCCTGACGCCCATGTCGTTAAGGGCCTGGGTGAGCTTGATAGCCGTCTGACCGCCGAACTGCACTATGGCGCCGTAGGGCCGCTCCACATCCACTATATTCTCCACGTCCTCGGGAGTCAGAGGCTCGAAGTACAGCTTATCCGAAATGTCAAAGTCGGTGGAAACCGTCTCCGGATTGTTGTTGACGATGATGGTTTCGTAGCCCAGCTTACTGAGCGCCCAGACCGCGTGTACGGAGCAGTAGTCGAACTCTATGCCCTGGCCTATGCGTATGGGGCCGCTGCCCAAAACCAGAATCTTTTTCCGGTCAGAGGCGGGATCGGCCTCGGTATCGCTGCCGTAGCAGGAGTAATAGTAGGGGGTCACGGCCTCGAACTCGGCGGCGCAGGTGTCCACCATCTTGTAGGCGGGCAGAATGTTCCACTTGAGGCGCAGGGCCTTTATTTCACGGTCGGTTTTGCCCACTATCTGGCCTATAACCTTGTCGTAGAAGCCGTAGATCTTAGCCTTTTCCAGCAGCTCGGGGGTCAGCTCCTCTGTGCGCAGGGCCTCCTCCAGCTTCATTATATTGTCTATCTTGCCCAAGAACCACTTGTCTATTTTGGTTATACTGTTGATCTCCTCCACGGAGACGCCTTTTTTAAGAGCCTGCGCCACAACAAAGAGACGCATATCGTCCACCTTTTTCAGCTCTTCCCGAAGCTGGGACTGATCCATTGACTGATATGGGGGCAGGTCAAGGCTGTAAATGTTCAGCTCAAGAGAGCGGACGGCCTTCATCAGCGCGCCCTCGAAGGAGGGGCTGATGCTCATTACCTCGCCGGTGGCCTTCATCTGAGTACCCAGCTTGCGCTCGGCGGTCACGAACTTGTCGAAGGGCCACTTTGGTATCTTGGCTACAATGTAGTCCAACGCGGGTTCAAAGCAGGCGAAGGTTTTGCCGGTGACGGCGTTCTTTATCTCGTCCAGATGGTAGCCCAGCGCTATCTTGGCGGCCACTTTTGCTATGGGGTAGCCGGTGGCCTTGCTGGCGAGGGCGGAGGAGCGGCTGACACGGGGGTTTACCTCGATGACCGCGTACTCAAAGGAGTTAGGCTCAAGGGCAAACTGGACGTTGCAGCCGCCTTCCACCTTTAATTTGTCTATGATCCTTATAGCCGCCGTCCGCAGCATCTGATATTCCTTGTCCGCAAGGGTCTGGGCCGGAGCCACAACTATGCTGTCGCCGGTGTGTACGCCTACTGGATCCAGGTTTTCCATGGAGCAGACGGTGATGCAGCTGCCCGCGCCGTCGCGGATGACCTCGAACTCGATCTCCTTCCAACCGGCGATGCACCTTTCGATAAGCACCTGACCTACTCGGGAAAGCCGCAGCCCGTGAGGAGCTATTTGAGCAAGCTCCTCCTCGTTCTCCGCGATGCCGCCGCCGGTGCCGCCCAGAGTGTAGGCCGGACGGACTATTACCGGGAAGCCTATTTCCTTGGCGAAGGCCAGGGCGTCGGCATAGGTCTCCACCACCTTGCTGGCTATGCAGGGCTGGCCGATGCTGAGCATGGCGTCCTTAAAGCTCTGGCGGTCCTCCGCCATTTTGATAGTCTCGCTACTGGTACCCAGGAGCTTGACGTTATGTTCTTTCAGAAAGCCCGCCTCCGCCAGCTCCATAGCCAGGTTCAAGCCCGTCTGTCCCCCCAGGGTGGGGAGGATGGAGTCGGGCTTTTCAGCTATTATGACCTTTTTCACTGTTTCGGTGGTCAGCGGCTCGATATATACCTTGTCCGCAATATCCTTGTCGGTCATGATGGTGGCGGGGTTGGAATTGATCAGCACGACCTCCACTCCGTCGTCCTTAAGGCTGCGGCAGGCCTGGGTGCCGGCGTAGTCAAATTCCGCCGCCTGACCAATGATGATGGGGCCGCTGCCGATTACCAGTACTTTTTTTATGTCGGGACTCTTAGGCATTTTTCTTACCTCCCATCATATCTATAAACTCGTCGAAAAGGTATTCCGTGTCCTGGGGGCCGGGGCAGGCTTCGGGATGGAACTGTACGGTGAAAATGTTCTTCCCCTTATAGCGCAGGCCCTCAACGGTGCCGTCGTTTACGTTAACGTGACTGATCTGGGCCACGTCCTCATTTATTTTACTGACCACGTAGCCGTGGTTCTGACTGGTGATGTACACCCGGCCCCGGGCCAGGTCCTTGACGGGGTGGTTGGCCCCCCGGTGGCCGTATTTGAGCTTTTCGGTGGAGGCTCCCGTGGCCAGAGCCATCAACTGATGGCCCAGACAGATGCCGAAGATGGGCACGTCGGAGTCGTACAGCTTTTTGATGTTGGCGATCACCTCGGTGCAGTCGGCGGGGTTGCCGGGGCCGTTGCTTATCATGATCCCATCGGGCTTGGCGGCCAATATCTCCTCGGCGGGGGTAAAGGCGGGATATACCGTCACGTCCATTCCCCTGCGGTGGAGAGAATCGGCGATGTTGTCCTTGGCTCCAACGTCCAGCAGAGCCACCCTGTAACCGTCGTTAGATAAATGCAGAGGCTCGGGCCGGGTCACGGCCTTTACCGCGTCCTTGATTACGTAGCCCCTGAGCTTGTCCAATATTTCTTCTTTATTATAATCGGGGTTGGTGGTGAGATAACCGGGCATGGTGCCTTTTTCGCGTATTTTTTTGGTGATGGCCCGAGTGTCCACACCGCTGATGGCGGGAATATCGTACTTTTTCAGAAGCTCGTCCAGCGTGGCCTCGCACCGGAAGTTGGAGGCGAGCGCCGTTTTTTCCCGGACAATGAAACTGCTTACCCAAATGCGCCGGCTTTCCATGTCGTCGAAATTCACTCCGTAGTTCCCCTCTATAGGATAGGTCATAATAACGCCCTGCCCGTAGTACGAGGGATCGGTCAGAACCTCTGTATACCCGGTCATCGAGGTGTTGAACACGACCTCGCACAGGGCGTCGCGGTTGGCGCCGAAAGAAACGCCGGTGTAGACGCTCCCGTCGGCCAGTATCAGATATGCCTTCATATTATCGCCTGTCCTTTCGTATTATTGTCATCAGCTTAAATCTTCAGTATTATATCACAAAACCGCCGAATATGCAAGTGTTTTTGAAAAAATATATTGGGGTTAAAAATTTTTTTACAAATAAACACTTGACCTTTCTTTCCAAATGTGCTATACTTTATAAAGTTTACAAAATTATTAAAAATCTTTTACATAAATGTTCTAAACATGATGTACAATAAATATGCTTTAATAGAGAACAGATAATGAAAACCGCTTCTTGAAAGGGTGAAACCAATGGATATTGAAAATACGGAAAGCCACATAATATCAGGCCGAGGGCGGGAGAAGCTCCCGGAGGACTGCTCCTCGCCGGAGAAAAAGGCCGCCGTCCGCTCCGGTCATAAGCCGCTTAGCTTTAAGCTGCCCAGGCTCCGGCGGCCCGGCAAGGGGGAGCTTGTCTCGGTGATAAAGGGCAAGTCCCGGCGTTTTCTGGCGGTAACCGCCGGAGCCGCCGCCATGGCGGTGGGCCTCAGCGCCGTGGGGATATTCTGCACGGTTGGCGTGGACTACTACTACGGCGGGAGGCTGCTCTGCACCGTGGCCGCCGCCGACGACAGCGCCGCCATTATCGGCGCGGCGGCTCAGCAGGCGGATCTGCTGGGCGTGGACGAACCGGAGATACAGGTCAGCGCCAAGCTGGCCCTGAAGAAGGATCTGGTGGACGGCGACGAGGCCATCGACAAGATACTGGCCGCCTCGCCGGAGCTGTGCCACGGCTGGATAGTCAGCGCCGGGGGACAGGATCTGTTCGCCGCCGCCGATATGGAAACTGTGGACGCCGCCCTTTCGGCCTACCTTGAAAAGTACGGCTGGAGCGAGGACGCACGGCTCTCGGCTGAGATCGGCGTTCGGGATCAGCTTTTGAAAAAGGATGAGCTTACCGCCGCCGACGACATAATCCCTCTGCTGGAATCGGGCGGGGTTGTTCAGGTACTCAACACCGTCACAAATGTGGAATACGCGCCCATACCCTATTCCACCTCCCAGGTCAGTGACGACAGTATGTATGTTGGCGACTCCGAAGTGGTGACCCCCGGCGTCGAGGGTCAGACGGCCACTACTGTTGAGAGCATTTACAGCAACGACCTGCTGCTTTCGTCCTCGGTGGTCAGCAGCGTCACCGTGTCCGAGCCTGTGGACGAGGTCGTTAAGGTGGGGACCAAAGCCCGCAATGCTTTGGCGGACGGCTTTAGCTATCCTCTGCCGGTCGAAGGCGTTGTCACCAGCAAATTCGGGCCTCGGTGGGGCAGGACTCACAGGGGCGTGGATCTGGCTGTGGACAGCGGCACCAGTGTGTACGCCGCTGCGGCCGGAACGGTCATTACCGCGAAATATAACGAGAGCTACGGCAATTATGTACAGATCGACCACGGCTACGGCATAGTCACCACTTACGCCCACCTCAGCTCCATTGGGGTGAGCCTGGGCCAGA
>CANQKL010000057.1 GCA_947624455.1 uncultured Clostridia bacterium | reverse complement strand
AAGTATGGACTGCTGGATCACGGCAAGCTCCGCGCTGTCGCCCTCGTCCTTGGTCCATTTTATGTCAGGCTTCCTTCGCAGTATACCCAAGCCCGAGCAGGGTACGTCCGCCAGCACCCGGTCAAATTTGTTCTCAAATACCGGGTTAAAAACACTGGCGTCGTTCACCATGGCGGTAACCCCAACCCTCAGCCTTGCCGCCGCGTTTTCAATGAGAGCGATCTTATGGCTGTGCAAATCGCAGGCCGTGACCTCGCCGCCGAGATACGCGGCAAAAACCGCCTTACCTCCAGGGGCGGCGCAAAGATCCAGCGTCCGGAGTCCCGGTCTTATATCCAGCGCCAACACCGCCAACTGAGAGGCGGGATCCTGTACGGTCACAAGACCGTTTTTGTACGCTTCACTGTGAGTAACTCCTCCCCCGCCAGTATAAACCGCGGCATAGGGGGTGACGCCGGAACGTTCAAAGCCCTCGGGAACCTCCGCACAGTTTAGGCGGCAGTAGGTCTTAGGTTCCTCGTTCATGGCTTTAATAAGATTTTCAAAATCCGGCTGTTCCCGCCGCCATTTTTCCACAAGCCAGAGCGGCATGGAATATTTTACCGACAGCAGCCTGTCGCCGCTGAGAGCCTCCAAAAAATCCCCGCAGTCCACGGCGGTACGCAGCACCGCGTTCACATATCCAGCCGAGCGGGCGTGTCCGTAACGCCTGGCCAGCTTGACGCACTCGTTGACCGTGGCGCTGGGCGGGATCTTATCCGTAAAGCGCAGGCAGTATACCCCGATGCGCAGGATATTCAACACCCAAACCGAAAGTTTTTTCAGCTTTAGCGTGGATATATTGCCGAGGATATTGTCAATATACAGCCGGTTTTTTATTACTCCCATGACAATACCGGTGCAAAGAGCGTTATCCCTGGGTTCCATACCCGCCCGCGACAAAGCCTCCTCCAGCGCGAGGTTGAGATAGGCTCCGTTTTCATCCACCTCGCGAAGAACCTTCAGCGCCGTCTCACGGGGCGGCGAGAGGGCCATCAGTCATTCCTCCGGCGGCTGCTGGCCATGGCCATAAATCTGAGCAAATTCGCTACGGACACCGCAGCGGCGGCAACATAGGTCATGGCGGCGCTGCCAAGCACCTTTTTCACCGCCGGCACCTCGTCAGCGTCAAGGTAGCCGCTGCCGCCAAGAATCTTTATGGCCCGGTTTGAAGCGTCCAGCTCAACGGGCAGAGTTATTAACTGAAAGGCCACGCTGGCGGCGAACAGGATGATTCCGGCGTTCATTATAAGGTTGCTGAACGCGAAGTAATACATTACAAAGCCCAATATAATGAGATATGGGCCGAAGCGGCAGCCAAAGCTGGCCACCGGAACTATGGCGTTGCGTATTTTTATCGGCACGTAGCCCGTGGCGTACTGCACCGCGTGACCGGCCTCGTGGGCCGCGACGCCCACCGCCGCCACCGAGGTGGAATCGCGCACCGAGTCCGACAGACGTATGACGTTAGCCCTGGGGTCATAGTGGTCTGTCAGGTTGCCCGCTATGGACTCGATATTTACATTTCTAAGGCCGTTCTCGTCAAGTATCATCCTGGCGGCCTGAGCGGCAGTAAGCCCTCGCCGCGTCATAACGCGAGAATATCTATTAAAGTTACTGTTGACCTTGGCGCTGGCCCAGATCGAAAAGAAGGACGCCGCTAAAACAAGCAACAAATACATAAACCTTACCTCCTCAAAATCGTCCCTTTTTCTATTTTGTGACCTCGAAGATAGTCCTTTACAGTCATTCTGCCCTTTCCTTCAAATTTTACGTTTTCAATTTTTACCGCTCCGCTGCCGCAGGCAACGGTAATGCCGCCGTCATCGACGGCGATTATCTCTCCGGCGTCGCCGCTGCCTTCCCAAAGGCGCACCATATCCACAACAAAGCGCTTGCCGTCCAGGTAACTGAAGGCCATGGGCCATGAATTGAGGCCCCGAACTCTGTTATAAATCTCCTCCGCCGACAAAGTCCAGTCGATCTCTCCCTCGGCCTTGGTCAGCATATGGGCATAGCTGGCTTGAGTCTCGTCCTGTTTCTCGGCGGACATATCCCCGCGCTTGAAACGTTCTACCGTTTCTATAAGAACCTTTCCTCCCAAATCGGCCAAAACGTCGTGGAGCATCGAGGCCGTCATGTCACGGGTAATGGGCGTCTGAGCCTTGAGTATCATATCTCCGGTGTCAAGCCCTTTATCAAGGAACATCGACGTTACGCCGCTGACCCTGTCTCCGGCCATTACGGCGCGCTGTATCGGAGCCGCGCCCCTAAACCTTGGGAGAAGCGAGGCATGGATATTGATGCACCGATATTTGGGGAAATTCAGGATATATTCCGGCAGTATCTTTCCATAGGCTACCACAACTATAAGTTCCGGGTCAAGCTCCTTTAACAGGGGCAGTATGGCGTTGTCCTTCAAAGTCTCCGGCTGATAGACCGGCAGGCCCTGTTCCAGGGCGTAGACCTTGACCTCCGGCATAGAAAGCTCCATTTTCCGTCCCTTCGGCTTGTCTGGCTGGGATATAACGCCCACTATTTCGTTGGCGCCGTCCTCCACCAGAGCCTGGAGACTCTTTTTTGCAAATTCCGGCGTTCCCATGAAAAGTATTCTCATTCTATCACCTGTCTCTATTCGTCCACATCTACAAAGCGTATCACCTTTTCCACATACAGGATACCATCCAAATGGTCCAGCTCGTGGCAAAGGCACCGGGAGTAAAGCTCCTCGCCGGTGTATTCAAAGCGTTGACCCTTACGGTCATAGGCGATAACAGTGGTCTTTATCGGGCGTTCGACCTCGCCCGCCTTACCGGGCACGCTGAGACAGCCCTCCGAATCCACATAGCTGCCCTCGGTACTGACAATAACGGGATTCACAAGCTCGAGTATTTTATTGTCGCCCAGATTTATCACTACCGCTCTCTTGAGTATTCCCACCTGGGGCGCGGCAAGACCAACGCCGTTGAACTTTATGAGCGTTTCCCTCATATCGTCCAACAAATTCCCAAGTCTTTGGTCAAATTCCGTTACGGGTCGGCATTTTTTCGTGAGACAGGGGTCGCCTATCTCTCTTATTTTTCTGTATGCCAAATCCTTCATTCCTTTCGTCGGTTTTCAATTCATGTTGTTGGGGTTTATATCCACTGACACTGACAAATCCGCTCCGGATTTTGTCTGCGTTTTCTTTACAATGCGGCCTATCATCGGCGCCAGCTCGTCAACTCTGGAACACTTAAACCACAGACGCCAGCGATAGCGTCCCTGGATCTTGGATATAGGCGCCTCCGACGGGCCGAATATATCCACATCGGTAAATCCCTCCGCCGCCACTGACTTCCTAAACTCCTCGCCGGCCAACCTCGCGGCGGCTTCGGCTTGGGCAGCGTCGGGGGATGTGAACAATAGCTGTACTATCTTGCAGAAGGGCGGGTAGCGGAATATCCGCCTGTACTCTATCTCCTCCCGGTAAAACGCCTTATAATCCTGGCGGGCGGCGAACTGTATAACCCTGTTTTCAGGGCTGTAAGTCTGAACAAAGGCTCTGCCTACAGCGCTGCCGCGCCCGGCTCTGCCGCAGACCTGGGTTATCAGGTTGAAGCACCGTTCGCTGGATCGGAAATCGTTGGCGTTGAGCGCCGCGTCGGCGGCCAACACGCCTACCAGCGTGACCCCCGAAAAGTCCAGCCCCTTGGCCACCATCTGAGTGCCGAGCAAAATGTCCACTCTTTCCTTTTCAAAGGTTTCGATTATTCGCTCATGGCCCCGTTTTCCGCTGGTAGTGTCCACATCCATTCGGAGCATACGGGCCTTGGGGAAAATTTCATGGATCTGGGCCTCGGCCTTTTGAGTCCCCTTCCCAAAATCTCTGACCTTATCGCTGCCGCAGTTGGGACATAGGGAAGGGAGCGGCTCCGCCAAGCCGCACATATGGCAGACCAGCGACTCTCCGTCCCGGTGATAGGTCAAAGACACGCTGCAATTAGGACAGGTGAACACGTGACCGCAGCTCCGGCAGGAAACAAAAGTCGAATATCCCCGCCGGTTCAGCAGAAGTATGCTCTGTTCTCCCTTTTTTAAATTTTCACTGAGTTCCACCGCCAGACGGCGGCTGAGAACCGACTTATTTCCCTCCTCGAGTTCTTTTCTCATATCCACTATTCTGACCTCGGGCAAGGGATTGTCGTTATATCGGGCGGTCATCTCTATGAGCTTACAGGCTCCGGATTTGGCCATGTAATAGGTCTCCACCGAGGGAGTGGCCGAAGCCAGCACGACCTTGCAGTTGTTGAGCCGCCCCCGCATTATGGCAATATTTTTTGCGTTATATCTCGGGTTTGATTCGGATTTGTACGAGGCCTCGTGTTCCTCGTCTACGATTATCAGGCCGAGCCTTTGGCAGGGTGCGAATACCGCGCTCCTTGCGCCCACAATGATTTTTGCGTCGCCTCTCCTTATCCTGCGCCAGCTATCCAGCCTTTCGCCCATGGAAAGAGCGCTATGGACAACCGCCACCCTGTCCCCGAACCGCCGGAAAAACCTGTCGGTTATCTGTGAGGTCAGCGCGATTTCCGGCACAAGGATAAGCACCTGCTTACCCTCCGCGATACAAGCGGCGGCGGCCTGCATATACACCTCGGTTTTTCCGCTGCCGGTCACTCCGTGAAGGAGAAATACCGAAGCCTCGTCGTGAAGTATCAAGTCCAGCGCGGCCCTCTGCTGGGCGTTCAGCTCCAAAGGCTCCTCGCCGGAAAACTCCTTGTTTTCAAAGGGGTTACGGATCCTCTCGATATTTTTATAGCTCAGGTAACCCTTGTCCGTCAGAAGCTCGACCGTGCTGCGGCTAACTCCGGCGGCAGTCTCTATATCGGCGGCGGTGTACTCGCTGCCGTCGGCAAGAAGCTCAATCACCGCCGACTGCGAAGGGGCCCTCACGCTCATCCGGCGGCTAAGCTCGTATGGATCCTCGGCGGCGCTGTAATAATAGACGCGGATGAACTTTTCGTTCGCCCTTTGTTTTTCCTTTATAGTTTTTTCAATAACGCCGTTTTTTATCAGGGCGGAAATAATTGCGGAAGCGCCCTTCCCCATCTCTCCCTTTAGCTGCTCCACCTCCGCCGAACCCCCGTTAGAACGAATGATTTCCACCAGGCGGCGGCGCTTTTCGCTTTTGGCGATAAATTTTACGCCTTCCTCAGAGTCGGCGGCGTCGGTGAGATAGACGCTTTCAAGGAATTTCATTTCCAGCCCCGGCGGCAAAAAAAGATGGGCGGCTGAAACGAAGGTGCAAAAACAGTATTTGCTGACATAACGGCAAAGCTCGACGGCCTCCGCCGTTAAGACCGGCTCCTCGTCTATTGGCCGGATAAGCTCCTTTAAATGTGGAAAATCGGTGTCGCTCAATATATCGGTAACATAAGCTTCCATCTGCCGGTCACCGGCCCCGAAAGGGACCTTCACCCTCATGCCGGGCTTCACCTTTTCCAAGTATTTTTCTGGGACGCTGTAGTGAAATTCTCTGTCCAGGGAGGGACTGGGGCTGTTTATATAAACCTGCGCTATATGTGCCAAATCCCTCTCTCCCTTCAAAATTATTTCGCCGACAGCGTCTCCGCCGCCTTAGTTAAAATAACATCCGCTATCGCGGCCTTCGTGTCGCGAAGTTCAAGTTTTTCCCTTCCGTCGCGAAACAGCATTGTAACAACATTTGTGTCCGTACCGAAGCCCGCGCCGGGAGTGTTCAAATCGTTTGCTACGATGATGTCGGCATTTTTAGACTCCAGCTTCTTCGCCGCGTTTTCCAGCAGATCTCGAGTTTCCATACAAAAGCCGACCAACACGCGCCGTCGCCGTCGCCGGCCCAGCTCGGCCAGGATATCCGGATTTGGCACGAGACGTATCTCCGGCGTACCCGCCGATTTTTTTATCTTGTTATCCGCCGCGGCCTCGGGGCGAAAATCCCCCACCGCCGCCGACATGACGATAATGTCATACTCCGATTCCAGCTCCATAACCGCCCTGTACATATCCTCGGCTGAGGTCACGTTCACCACCTGGACCCCTGACGGCGGCTCGATGTCCACCGGCCCGCTGACCAGCGTGACCTTTGATCCGCGAAGGGCCGCGGCATTTGCCACTGCATAGCCCATTTTTCCAGTTGAACCGTTGGAAATGTATCTGACCGGATCGATCGCCTCCCTTGTGGGACCGGCGGTGACCAACACCTTTAGTTCGGAAAGATCCTTTTCCCGGGCAATCTCACCGACCACCCAGGCCACGATCTCATCCGGCTCCGGCAAGCGTCCTTTTCCTTCAGTTCCGCAGGCCAGCCGCCCGCTGTCAGGCTGAAGGAAGCTGTAACCCAGCTCCTTGAGCTTTTTTATATTTCCCTGCACAATCGGATTTTCATACATATTTGTATTCATTGCCGGACAAATCAGCACTGGCGCTCTGGTGGCCATGACCGTTGTGGAAACCATATCGTCGGCAATGCCGGAGGCTATCTTGCCGATGATATTCGCCGTCGCCGGGCAGATAAGAAAGGCGTCCGCCTTTTGAGCCAGAGAAATGTGAGCTATCTCCATGTCCCTTGGCTCCTCAAACATATCCGTTATCACCGCTGTCTTTGTGATCGAACGAAAGGTCAGGGGCGTAACAAATTTCTGAGCGTTTTCGGTCATTATCACATCTACATTGGCCCCCAGCTTCACCAGTTGGCTCGCCACGCTGACCGCCTTAAACGCGGCAATGCCGCCGGTCACGCAGAGTACGATATTCTTATTTCTAAGCATGACCGAGCCACTCAATCTATGGTTTTGAGTTCATCCTCGAGCTGTTCCTTGGCGACGCCGGGAAGCACGGGATGCACATAGCCCTCGGATATTTCCTTGATAGCGATTGTCACAGCCTTATCACAGTCGCCGTCCTTGGCAAGCTGGCGGGCACGCTTGCTTGTGGCGACCACCAGAGAATAACGGGAATCAAATTCTTTCATCAATGTGGTGATTTCGGGATAGATCATTTTAAAAACTCCTTATCTATAAAATCAATATTTCTCGGCATATAGCATTTTTCAGCGGTTACTATGGCTTCCAGCCGCGAAACGGCGGCGTCAACGCTGTCGTTCATGAGTATATAATTGTATTTTTTGGCCCTGTGGAACTCAGACATGGCTTTTTCCAGCCTGCTGCTGATCTCCTCCTGAGTTTCCGACCCGCGTCCCCTGAGCCGAGCTTCAAGCTCCTCAAGACTGGGCGGGCAAACGAAGATAAACACGCCCTCCGGGAAGTGAGAACGAACCTGCATGGCTCCGTCGCTTTCAATTTCAAGGATAACGTCCCTTCCGGCCTCCAACTGCTCCATGGCCTTGTCCTTAGGAGTGCCGTAGTAATTTCCGCAATAGCAGGCGTGTTCCAGAAATTCGTCCCGCGCTATCCTGGCTCGGAACTCCTCCTCGCTGACGAAGAAGTAGGTCACTCCTTCGACATCCTCCTCTCGCGGCTTGCGCGTTGTAGCCGAGACTGAAAGATACACTTCCGGATGCTTTTTCATAAAAGCCTTGCATATAGTCCCTTTTCCGGCGCCGCTGGGGCCTGATATTACAAACAGATTACCCTTCATCGTCTTGTTCCTCCTCAACTATCAGCATCTTGGCCTCATGTCGCGAGGCGATGGTTTCCGGCTGGATAGCCGAAAGTATTACGTGACAGCTGTCCATAATTATAACGCTGCGGGTTCTGCGCCCATAGGTAGCGTCGATCAGCATACCTTTTTCCCGGGTATCCTGGATCAGCCGCTTGACCGGAGCGCTGTCCGGCGACACCACCGAAACCAATCTCAGATCGGAGATCATATTTCCATAGCCTATGTTTATCAGGTGCATAAAACTCTCCTTACTCCACGTTCTGGCACTGTTCCCTGAGCTTTTCAATTTCCGCCTTGACGTCTATGACCATTCGCGCGGTGTCAAGGTCGTTGCTCTTGCTCCCAACAGTATTTATCTCACGGTTCATTTCCTGTATCAAAAAATCCAGCTTTCTGCCGACCGGCTCGGCGCTTGAAAGCATTTTGCGCATCTGGGATATGTGGCTCTTGAGCCGTACTATCTCCTCGTTTACATTGACCCTGTCCGAGAAGATTGCCACCTCCGACAGCAGACGGCTCTCGTCATACGGAATTTCTTCCAATATCTGGCGCATACGCGCCTCTATGCGCTCCTTATATTCCTCCACTATTGACGGGGCTCTTTCCTCGATCTTTTCGGTCAGTTCCGCGACAACGTCAAGTCTGGCGCTCATGTCTAAATAGAGGCGTTCGCCTTCGGCTCGGCGCATGGCGTCAAAGCCCTCTAAAGCGGCGGTCATCGCCTCTCTGACGGCAACGAGAATAGCGTCGTCATCGTCTTGGAGCTTTTCCACTATGAACACGTCCGGCACCCGAAGGAAATCCCGAACGTTTGGCTCATAGCTCAAACCCAGCTCCTGAGCCAGATGGACCAGTCCCTCGTGATAACCTCTGGCCAGCTCGACGTCCGCCACGACCTCTCCGCCGCAGGCCCCGTCATTTTCCACAGTAACGTAAATATCCGCCTTGCCGCGGGCAATAGTCCGTCCGGCCAATCGCTTGATCTCCTCCTCCGCAAAGGAATAGACCCGGGGACATTTTATATTGAAATCACTGTACCTATGGTTGACGCAGCGAACCTCAACGGTAAAGGCTTTGCCCTCCGCAGTAGCGGTACCGCTCCCGTAACCTGTCATACTTTTTATCATCGGCTCCACCTTCCAGTTTCAGTAGTACATACCTATCTAATTTATAATTATACCATTTATAGCTGGTAAAGTCAACATTTAGATAAAAATTTTAAACCATTGTTTAAAAATTCAATACAAATACTGGACAATCAATGCAAAAAATGGTAAAATAATGTAGGTGATGATCATGAACAATCTACTTAAATGGATGATACTTTCCGCCAACTCCGCGAGTAAATCGGAACTGGAACGGCTCAAAGGCGAATATCTCAATATCCGCGACTCCGATCCCAGGCTGCGCACCCCGGAGGCCGCCTCTCTTACCGCGGTTTTGGAGGCTCCTCCAGTTGAAGCGGATATTCTCATTTATCCTGACAAAAAATATCCGGCCAAGCTCCGCCAACTGAAAAATCCCCCTCCCGCGCTGTACGTTCTTGGCGACACAGGGGTTCTGAGCGACGGGCCATGCGTGGCGGTGGTAGGTTCGCGAGACGCCACAGTCTACGGAATGACGGTCACCTCCGACTTTTGCCTGGATTTCAGGGAAGCGGGATTTATCATCGTCACAGGCGGGGCCAAAGGCATTGACAGCGTAGCCGCTGAAACTGCCGTTAAATTCGGC
>CANQKL010000056.1 GCA_947624455.1 uncultured Clostridia bacterium | reverse complement strand
GGATGAGAACGGCTTTGTGGCGGGCTATGCCTTCTGCGTACTCAAGCAGTATCTCAACGATAACATCCTCACCGACATCAAGACCCTGTACATAGACGACCTGTGCGTGGACGAGAACTCCCGGGGCCGCCATGTGGGCAGCGCCCTCTATGACTATGTCCTGGACTATGCCAGGAGCATCGGCTGCTATAACGTGACCCTCAACGTCTGGGCCTGTAATCCCAACGCCATGGCCTTTTATCAGAGCAGGGGCCTTGTGCCTCAAAAAATAGGCATGGAAAAAATATTGTAGGCTAAAGTTTGATTCACGACCGGACGCGGTGAAAACGCCAATACCGCACTCCCGAACTTCGTAGGCACGCTATAACTGCGCCTCGTCTCGAAATCTTTTATTGAAAACGGCCTGAAGCCTGCGCTTCAAGCCGTTTTCTGGTCGAAGTGGCGAGACTCGAACTCGCGGCCCCCTGCTCCCAAAGCAGGTACGCTACCAACTGCGCTACACCTCGAAATATTTTACTGAAAACGGCCTGAAGCCTGCGCTCCAAGCCGTTTCGTGGTCTGAGTGGGGAGACTTGAACTCCCGGCCTCTTGAACCCCATTCAGACCTCACGCCGCTTCGCGGCTCCGGTCCGGGGAAACCACTGAAATAACGGGATTTTTGTCCCATCATACGTCCCTTTTGTCTTGAAGTTTCTGTGCCTTATGCGAATGATTTTGATGTAATTATAATACCACAAAATGGCTGAAAAGTCAACACTTTTTATGGCACTTTTTTATTTTATCAATGGGCCTTTTTACAGGCCCATTTCTTTTACCCTCCGATAGAATGTATTCGGCTTTAGTCCTACTTCTTGCATGGCGGCAGTTGCCGTTATCTCTCCGGCTCTCCACCGGGCGCAAGTGCTTTTGAACTGTTCCGCGTCAAGGTCTATGGGCTTGCGGCCCGTGTACTTCCCCGCGTCTTTGGCAATCGCTATGCCCTCCCGCTGTCGTTCCAAAATGTTTTCCCGCTCCAATTCGGCAAGTGCGCCGAACACTGTCAACATAAAACGTCCTTGCGGGGTGGTGGTGTCAATGTTCTCTTTCAGACTGATAAATTCCACTTGCTTTTCTGTCAAGTCTGAAACGATAGAAAGTAAGTCGCGTGTGTTGCGGGCAATACGGGAAATGCTTTCAACAATAACAACGTCCCCGGCCCGGATAAAGCTCATCATTTCTTTAAACTCCTTGCGGTCTGTGTTCTTGCCGCTGGCCTTGTCAATAAACAGCTTTTCGGCCCGCTGTTCCTCCATCATTTTCAGTTGCCGCGCCTCGTTCTGTTCTATGGTGGAGCAACGTACATAACCAACTCTCATTTGTGCCACTCCCTTTCTCTTGTTCTGTAATTATTATACCATGAGCAAAAATGCTTGCTTGCAAGGGCATTTTTGCGAAGCCGTCAATATCGAGTGCGGCCCGAAGGGACGCAAAAAGCGAAGCTTTTAGAATTTGCGGAGCAAATTCACGAGAATATTATACCACAAAACTCAAAGTATGTCAATAGGGTATTTAAAATTTTTGAAATATTTCAAAATGCCAAAACACACTTATGTGACACAAAAATCTTTTCCGTTTCAATATGTCGTTAGGGTATACCCTATTGACACAAAAGAAAAAGGCGGGATTGCTCCCGCCATGTGATATGTAGTTATTAATTTTTTCTATGCGTCGAATTATCCCCTATTCTTCCACGCGCTTAAATACCACTGTTCCATTTACAGTTATATTTCCATTCTCAAATTTGTAAATGACATATTCGTGACTTACATATACCGCCTCGGTAGCTTCCATGGAATTTGACATTATCATTTCTTTCGTCATCAATAATTCGCTGCCGCTGCTCCACGACGTATATATATGACCGTTATTGTAAAAAAGATTGCTGTCACTTGGTGTCCAATATACCGTGCCGTTCTTTACTCTGAAGTCGGAATTAAAGTGACATCCCTTATACTCATAATGACCTACATAGGGCAAATAAGGCTCCATTTTCACTCTATTATATATTCCGGGAACAACGGTTACAACAAATGCAATAACAACGGCAATAGCTACGGGGGTAATAATGCGCTTTATTTTCTTTTCCTTTACAGCCTTTTTTTCCTCGGCAAAGCGCTCGTCCTCATGCGCCGTATTTGCTGAATTTTCCGGCGAAGGATTTTTTAGCCGAGAATAGCAATCACGTATCTCTTTATAATATTCATCGGCTTTAGCTGCGGCTTCCGCATCTCCTGTCTTTTGGACCAAGCTCCTTTTTAAATCCAAGAACAAAAACATTGTTTTTTCACGGTCAGACTTGTCAGACGTGTCAGGTTTGGTTAATACTCCCCTTATAATAGATTTTTCACTATACCGACCTATGCATCTGAAAAAGCCGGGCTCTTGAGCCAACTCATACAGTGCATCAATCAATACGACAGCCAATTTATAATCATCGTTATTGCGTATCTTAAAAACCTTAATACAATGTACAATAAAAAAAGCAAGTAAAGCAATACAGATAAGAGGTACAACCACCGTGATTAAAATTAAAGCGGCCGGACCGAGGAGAGCAAGTATAATTGGGAAGAGTATTAGTGCAAGTATAATTCCTAAAGCAATTACTATAACCTGTGGCATTAGGCGTATGCCTCCATTCTTAAATTATTATATCGTTTCTATGCCCGCACAACCTCTGTAAACGTATGCTTTACAATATCGGGTGTGCTATGCTACATTTGATTTAAAATAGTACCCGCCGCACGTATAGCCGCTTCATATTCCACAACATATTTTGAAATTGTAGCGGGACAGCGGCTCATTTTCCTTGCCACCTCCTTAAATGAGCCTATCTGTTGATATAGCTGCCACATCTTTTCTTTTTCTTTCTGTGTTACGCGTGTTCCCTTTGCCATTATCTTTTAAGGTCACTTTTACGAATAGGTGCATTTTCAATCGCTTTGTTAAAAGCGTCTTTTATGTATTGCACATAATCAATCTTTTTGTCAGTTCCGTTTTCCGACAACACCTTGTTCATCTTGTCAATCTGATTGAAAAAGCTGTCAGATACAATAATTCTTTCCCTTTCTGTGTCGATAGTAATTCTCATCTTTTTTACCTCCCAAAATATAAAATGTAGGTCTTTGTGCAAGGTGCACAAAAAATCCTACATACTATTATATATATATATATTGTCAAGAGTTTTTTTCAAATTTTTTCAAAAAATTTGAAAATCTGTACAGAAACGGTGCAAATCAATGCTAATTACATATATTTGTTGCTGTTTTATATGAATTTTAGCTTGTTTTTGCATAAATCAAAGCGATTTCAGCGTAAATACAGCTAAACTCATTACATATATACGATTTTTACTTGAAACTTGCATTAAATTTCCCTGTTTCTGCCGTTTTCATTCGTGTTTGCCGTGTTTTTTTGCCGGGAGGAAAATTCGTCAGAGAAAATAAATTTCGTGCAATCAGTTTGTGTTCTCCCGAAACGCGCCCCCGCTCTGACCTATGGGGTCAAGGGCCTGACCTTTTTTGAATATGCACTTTCAATTCCCGCTGTATGGTAATAAAGCCGCTGTCCGGCTTTGTTTTGTGTAGGACTGTTGCTTATTTGTTCCAAAAAAATTTTTATGGTATAATAATTATAGAAAGTGAGAGAGGAGTTGAGAAAAAGTTATCAGTGCTGCCTGACTGTCGCGTAGTTTGCTCCAAAAAAATTTTTGTGATATAATAATTATAGAAAGTGAGAAAGGAGTTGAGAAAAGAGTTATATGTCCACTTTCGATATTAATTCTTATAGGGCCTTAATACAGAGAGAAGAAGCGCGTTAGCCCACTTTTCGCGGCAAGCCCATAGAATGGGTTTAGTAGCCCAAAACTGCTATAATACCCGCTGTCTGTGGCGATGATGACTGTGAAAATGTCGGCAAGAAAAATTTAATCAGCTATGACGGTCAACTTTTCACGCGGGTAGAGTTTTTGAAATACGTTTTCCCTGAATACCGAAAATACCCTTACCGTGTGCGCTTCAAAACCGATGATATTTTCCGTTTGGGAGGCAATCAGCGGGCCAAGCTGCTATACCATATACTTGCATAGAATTTCCCGCTTGTCGAGGTTTCAGAGCAGGACAAAAACGATTTAGAGTATTTTTGTATGCAAAGCGACAATGCGACTTCACAGCGTTGGCTAAATCGCATGAGATGGCAACAAGGACTTGAAAAAATCGTCAGCTTTGGAGCAAGTCTGAAAGTAGACGGCAAAGTCAATGGCGTTTGGTGTTATGAAAGTCATATTGACGATGAAAAAGCTACATTCACAGGCTTCAATATGGATTGGGAGGCGTGGCTCATTTTGATACTCCACCCTATACTTTAGGGCAAGCGCAAAAAACTACCTACATAGGTAATAGTTGAAACGGCAATGTCATATTTGTACTACAATGGCGGCAAATATCTGACCTTGCCAAAGGCTGAACGCAATACCCTTGTGAAGTGGATATATGATTGTATTTATGATAATACAACGCCCTTTCCCTTTTAGGGAATGATAAACGGCGAAGATTATGAATTTACTATCGACTTCAAAAAGGATATTGAGATTGAGCGTTCTTATGACCTGTCAACAGAAATGTCTGAATACAACAGAGCGCACAACGCGCAGCGGGCAGCTCGTCAGGTGCAAAGCCGTTTTGAACAGTTAAAAGGCGATTGCTGGACAACTGCTGAATTAAAGGCACAAGGCTTTACAACGCGAAATATAAACACGTTTATAAAGCATGGGCTTATAAAACGCCTTTATCAAGGCCATTATCAGAGGATTTTAAAGTGACCGCTGTGACATTGGTAACGGCTCCGGGTGTTCCATATATTAAATATATAAAACTATCGGGAACGTGCCAATGTCATAGTAAACACTCTGAATACCTCTATGAGTTTTCATACGGGTTTCTCTAAATTACCCGTAAATATATTATCCCGAGGTAAACCAATGAAATTACTTTTAAACTCACTCAATAATTTATTTAAAGAATTTGAGGAATACGAGAGGCTCGCAAATCCGTATAACAAATACGCAGCGCAGCTTCCGCCCGAAAGTGAAGCCTTTGCCGCATGGCAAAAGGCGCATGAGGGCTTCGACAGGCCGCAAAGATTTCGCGCCTTTCTGTCCAGCAGACCAGAATTACTGGAAAGCGTAGTGCAGAGTGCTATTTATGACGATAGCACAAAAGAAGCATTTGAAAATGCGGCCTATGCTGTATTTAAAACAGTTAAGGACAGTTTATCATTGAAAGGAGGTATTTAATATGACTAAAAAGAAAAAACCGTCACGGGGCCTTAAATCGGCCCCAAAGGACAATAAAGCCGATGTCGCAAATGACGATATTATTGTTATTATTGTAGACCCGGACGGCCCCGCCCCAAGAAAGATTATATTTGTATAATACCGCCTGTCAAAAGGACAGCGGGGGTTAATCCTCCCGCTGTCCTTTTTCTGTCCGCTCTCCTTTGTCCGGTGCCGCTTCTTTTTCCTGTTCGTCAGGCTCGTTCCGCTGTCCGGGCTTCTTCTCCCAACCGAGAATTTCTTCCATGATGAGCGCAAGGGGGAGCGGCGTATTATGAAACATTGGCGGCCTCCTTTCATTTCCCCATTTTAATTCTTGTATTGTCGCCCTTTATTTGAGCAAGGGGAGAAAGTCTGTCATAGTTTTTGGTAATATCCGCGTCATAGATGGCGCAATAGTGCTTTGTCATATTTAGCGTTGAGTGGCCCAAAAGCCGTTGGAGGGTAAAAGCGTCCCCGCCGCAGTCAATAAGGTATTTCCGGGCGAATGTGTGACGGAAAAGGTGAATACTGGTTTTTTGTACTCCCCGCCGCTGATTGTAGCGGACTATGGATTGACGCAGACCGGCTTCTGTCAGTTGCGTTCCCTTTTCGGCGCAAAAGAGATAATCAGACGGCTCCCCGCCGCGAACTTTTAAATACTCCCGTAAAATGGCTGTCATGGAAGTGCAGAGAGGAATGACCTGTGCTTTTTTGTTTTTTGTATGGCGATAGTAGACAATTCTGTTGTCCATATCCACGTCCCGTATTTGTATTGCTCTGACTGTGGCGGCGCGGCAACCGCTGTTAAGTAAAAAGTTGATAATTACCCAATCCCGGAACTCCGCAAAGGTGCATTTTCTTGTGTCGGGCTTTTTCAACAGTATTTTCAATTCTGCGTCCGTGTAAGTCTCTTTCACTGTTTCCTCTGTTTTGTATAGTTTGATATTCAGCCCGGTTATGCCCTCCGAGTTACACCACGAAAAGAAAGATTTGAATGTGCGGGTGTAGCTGTTGATGGCGTTGGTGGAAAGGCCACTGTCCCGCATGGAAGAAATCATGTTGTCCAAGTCTTGTTTTTTCAGGTCGGTAATATCGGTGTGAATGTCCAAGTGCTTTGACGCGGCTTGCAAATGAAAGGTATACGTTTTCAGCGTCTTTTCCGACAGCCCTTTGACTTTGCGTGATGTGAGGAAATCCTTAAAAGTTTCCTCTACTGTGGCGGCGTGTTTCATCTTGATTTTTGTCATTTTTCTGTCTCCTTGAATTTCATTTTTTCTATCAAAAATCAAGCGCACAGCTCGGAAGTCAAAAACAAGAAAAAACCACCGAAAACACTACGTTTTCAGTGGTTTTGGTCTGAGTGGGGAGACTTGAACTCCCGGCCTCTTGAACCCCATTCAAGCACGCTACCAAACTGCGCTACACCCAGATTTATGCTGCCGACTGCCGCCGTTTTCCGACTGCTTTGTTAGTATACAATAAAAATCTTGATTTGTCAAGCCCTTTTTTCTATTTTGATAAAAAATTTTTTTATCCGGACCGGAATATTTTTTGTATATTTTTGAACAATAATTATGTAAACACAAATAAAATTTATAGAATATTCACATTTTATCGGCAAAAATGGGTTGACATTTTTTTAATAAGGTTGTATAATATGGTTAAAGTTAAATCGAGCATAAACTTGGAGAGAGGTGAGCGCATATGAAAACTGTGAACAGTGAAAGGCAGAGCCTGTACAACGTGCTTGGCGTAAGTCCCACCGCCGGGCAGTCGCAGATAAAATCCGCGTACAAAAGCCTTTTGACCGGTATGGGAGCCGATGACGCGGTCATAAGCGCAAAGAGGGCGTATCAAGTCCTGAGCGATAAGAATATGCGTATGCGCTACGACAACGCCCTCGCATCGCAGGCCGGTTTTGACAATTCGGAAAACAGGCCGGAGGTTGCCGGCGGGCCGGGGATGGTCACTGTTTACACTATCGACCGGCACGGAAATTGGTACACCGAAAAGCGGCAAAGAGAAAAACTGCCTGATTTTGATGGCAGCGGCGTCTATGCCATTTCTATTGGGGACGAAAATGTAAGTATTATTCCCAAGGGACTGTGGAACAAATGGCGCGACCTTTGTGAAATATGGAGGAGCAGGGACGTAATTAAAGACACTATTGGAAATGTAAGTCTCAACGTCGATTTGATATCCCTGAAAAACGGCCGACTGACGTACTCGAAAATACAGAAAAGGGTATCCCAGCTGCCGCCCATGTTCCCCAATGCCGTCAACGAAAAAGGGGAGGTCTACGCTTATTGCGATGAAATGGGTGAAACAGTCATTATCGAGGAATATGATTACGTTCAGCTTCGCCGCCTGATGGAAAGGCAGAGTCGTTCCTATGAGCAGATCGGGTGGTAAACAATGTTAAAGCGTGTCGAAAACGGCACGCTTTTGTCTATTCTATACAAAAAATGCTTGTAAAATTTGTAAGAATTGTACAGGAATCCCGTTGATAAAAATAGAAAAACGGAGTAAAATATATATGTACTCGATGAGTACCAAAACTTTTTTCATTTTCCCTCCTTTTTAGTGGCAGACCTCTGTGTCTGTCATTTTTTTTGTGTGTTTTGGGTTGCATTTTTTTCCATTCAGTGATATAATTGTGGTAATAATAGAATGGGAGGCGTTACCGTGAACAAATTTGTTGAGGAAACTGTTATTCAGCGGCTGGAGCGGACGGCTAAGGCCCTTGAGAAGAACCGAATGGAGGCCCATGTGGTCAGGACTAAGGAGGAGATAGTTCCCCTTGTGAAGTCCATGCTCAGGCCCGGAGCCAGCCTGTCCTGCGGGGGCAGCGAGACTCTGGCCGAAAGCGGCGTTTTGGAGCTGATGAAACGTCCGGAGTACAACTTCATCGACCGGAACAAATACGATGACAAGCGGCGGGCCTACATCGACGCTTACGGCTGCGACGTGTACCTGACCTCCTCCAACGCCGTCACCGAAAAGGGTGAGCTGTACAATGTGGACGGCAACAGCAACCGCATTTCCTGTATAGCCTTCGGCCCGGAGAGCGTCATAATGATAGTGGGCTGCAACAAAATAGTCCGGGATCTTGACGAGGCTGTGGTTCGGGTCAAGGAGCAGGCCGCTCCGCCAAACGCAAAACGCCTTTCCTGCGCAACCTACTGCGCCGGGGCAGGGGTCTGCATGGGCGTGGACGGGGACATGACCGACGGCTGCGGAAGCGAGGGCCGCATCTGCTGCAATTACCTGATCAGCGGTCCTCAACGCCATAAAAACAGGATAAAGGTCATTCTCGTGGCCGAGCCGCTGGGATTTTAATGTGAACCGAATACTTATCATCGGCAGCCCCGGCAGCGGAAAGTCCACCCTGTCGCGGCTCTTGTCCGAAAGGCTGGGCCTGCCCGTTGTTCATCTGGACAAGCTGTTTTGGCGGCCCGGCTGGGTCGAGGCGACGAGGGAGGAGTTTGACGTCGCCCTTGCCGAGGCTTTAAAGGGCGAAAAGTGGTTAATCGACGGCAACTACGGCCGAACCTTGAAAATGCGCCTGGCTCGTGCGGACACAGCGATAATGCTCGACTATCCCACGGCGGTCTGCGTTTTTAGGGCGCTAAAAAGGATACTGACCAACCGCGGACGCACCCGTCCCGACATGGGCGAGGACTGCCCGGAAAGGCTGGATTGGGAGTTTTTGCGCTATGTGGCGGACTTCCGCCGGAAAAACCGGAAAAAGCTGCTGGACGCTCTGTCCAACTGGGACGGGGAGACCGTTTTCATTCGAAATAAAAGGGAATACCGAAAGTTTCTGTTGACTTTAAAACCCAACAATGATATAATTAAGTGAATAAAACGCCATATTGCAACAAAGGAGGAAGCTTATGCTCGGCAAGGACCTTTTAGGTATAAAACAGCTCGCCGCCGAAGAAATCAGCGGGATCTTGGACTTGGCGGGAGAAATGAAAAAAGTGGTGCTGTCTGAGAATAAAAAGTTAGACACCCTCAAGGGCCTTAGCGTGGTCACTCTGTTTTATGAAAACAGCACCCGCACAAGGCTCAGCTTTGAGCTGGCAAG
>CANQKL010000055.1 GCA_947624455.1 uncultured Clostridia bacterium | reverse complement strand
AATAATATTGTACTATATTTTTTGGATATTGTCAATTACATCTTGCATTTTTTTACATTATGCTGTATAATGTACTTGAAAATTGTAAGAACGGGAGTGACGATATGAAAAAATTATTTATCCTCGCGGCGGCGATCCTGCTCACGATGACTGCCTTTGCGGCCGAAGCTCAGGAGGCTCCTGTTTTTTCTGTGCCCAGCGGGGTCTACGAAGCGCCCTTTTCTCTTACTATAAGCGGCCAGGGGGACATATATTACACCACCGACGGTTCGCTGCCAACTACGAGTTCGATCAAATATACCGGCCCTATATCTGTCACTTCCCGGACTACCTCCGTTCAAGGAGGGCCAATGGCCTCGGCGGACAGTGTTCTTCCCGCCGGTACGGTCATACGGGCGGCTGTCATTTCTTACGGTCAAAGCAGCGAGGTCATTACCAACACCTATTTTATTGGCAGCGGCTTCCAGAGCTATTACGGGAATATCCCTATCGTCAACCTTGCCGTTACTCCCTATGACCTTTGGGACAGGAATGACGGCATCTATTCAAACTATAACTACGAACATAAGGTACCCGGCTCCTTCCAGTACTACAACCTTCAGGGAGGCTGCGACATAAACCGTTCCATCGAGGTAAAGGTAAGCGGCCACGGCTCCCGCGCAAATCCCAAAAAATCCCTTCGCGTCTATTTCAAGAATACCGACCCCGCCCAGGGCAAATATCTGGAATACCCGCTGATACCTGGCAATCTGGATCGCGGCGGCAGCCCCATAACTACTTATTCAAAGGTCACCTTCCGCGTGTCTGACTGGCAGATCACAGACCTGCGCGACGTATTTGCCCAGAAGCTGGGCGAGGACACTCTGGCGGACACCGCCGCCAGTACGCCTATGGCCCTATTTCTGAACGGAGAATACTGGGGAATGTATGAGTGCCGCGAGCAGTACGACGACGACTATGTGGCCGCCCACTACGGCCTTGATCATGACGACGTGGTTTTCCTTGACCGTGACTGGACATTGCCGCCCCAGTATGACGCTCTTTCCGATACCGGTACGGTTTATGTGGATAAAATCGAATATTCGTCCGGGCCAAATGACGACAATATAAAAGGTCGCCTGGGAGAAAGCTATTACCGGGATCAGTGGCGCTATGTCCAGAGCCTTGTACTTGACAGGGACATTGCACGATCCGCCGTTTACGCCGAGTTTTGCGCCAACGTCGATGTGGACGACCTCATAGATTACATGATAGTGTATATCTTCGCCGGGAACGACGACTGGCCCGGCAACAATTTCAAGCTCTGGAGAGTCACCGAGGAAAATATCGACCCCGCCAAATACGGCGCCGACGGCAAGTGGCGTTTCATGATACACGACTTTGACATTGCCTTTGAAAACGCCTGGCACAACACCCTTGATTTGAGCGCTTTCGGCGTTGAGCCTGACACCGAGGCCCGGCATCCGGCCTACGCCACCCGTTTTTTCGCCGGACTTCTAAAAAACAGTGAATTCCGCAGCAAATTTGCCCAAAGGACTATTGCGTACCTTTCCACGCGCATGAGCGAGAGCAGCGCCAGAGCTATAGTCGACAGCCTTGTGGCTCAGCGGCGCGAGGGCAAAACGGCCGATCTGCTGCGTTGGGGCTGGGGGCCTGCCGATCAAAGGCTAAACTCCTGGATAAACGCCATGGACGGCTTTGTAAGATTTGCCTCCCAAAGAAAGGACGTCCTCATCAGCCAATACACCGATATCCTTAACAACAAATTCGCCGCCGGAATAAGCGGTCAGGGGCGGATCCAGCTTATTTCAGCTCCCGCTGACGGCGGTGCGCCGGTAAACTATTATGTGGGCGGCGGCTATATCGGCGGCGGAGCCGGTAAAATATACAGCGTTTTTTCCGGCATACCGCTGACTGTGGGAGCGCGCGCTGACGATTCCCAGGTACTGGTAACCGTCACCCATCGGGGCGAGGTACTCACCGGCCTTGGAGAGGTGACATTCACTCCCCAGCTAAACGAACCCTACACCGTTACCGCTCAAAAGCTTCCCGATGCGGCAGCCGTGCAGCCAGTTCCTATCGGAATAGCCCGCAGCGACCGTTTTGCCAACATGAGCGTTGGGGAGCGGCTGCCAGCGATACTCATAGGGGCCAAGGGCGAACGGCTGACGGCCCAGTATACGGTGACAGGAGACTGCGCCAGCGTGGAAAACGGCATGGTAAAAGCGCTGCTCCCCGGTATAGCCCTCCTCAAAGCCACGTATAACGGCGGCGACTATTATGTAAATATATTTGTGAAATAAAAATTATTTTTCATCTCTTGACATAAACAAAGGTATATGATATAATACTCACGAAAAGGTACAAATACAAGGTCTTTTCACAATGTTACGGGACCACTCTTTAAAAGAGTCAAGGCCATACGGACAGCCGGGTCCACTGCCGATTGGCGATATTTCGCCTTATTGATTGAGTTAAAAGCTCAACTTTTTAAGTTGGTTACTCTATAACCGAAATGCGTCCATGACGCAGACTTGTAAAGTGGTCAATAAAAGAGTAGTAAAAGTATCATTCATTGTGCTATATAGACTCTGTAGTACCCATGATGGCGGCGGTACCCTTCTTGTAGGTTCGCTTGTTCTCATTTGTATTAGGACACTTATACAGGCTGTTTTTGGACGGCCTGTATTTTTTTGTTGCAAAGGGGTAAAAAGATGAAGCAAACTAAGATACTTGACCAGCGCAGCGCCCCCATCTACGAAGCGCTTGAACGTTTTCGTCAGCTGCGCGTAGTTCCCTTTGATGTTCCCGGACACAAGCATGGCCGGGGCAATCCCGAACTCACCTCCTTCCTTGGCGAACAGTGCGTCGGTATAGACGTAAACAGTATGAAGCCGCTGGACAACCTCTGCCACCCCATCTCCGTGATACGGGAGGCGGAGGAACTCGCCGCCGAAGCCTTCGGGGCTTACCACGCCTTTCTCATGGTGGGCGGCACCACCAGCTCGGTACAGAGCATGGTGCTCTCCTCCTGCAAAAGAGGGGACGAAATAATCCTGCCCCGTAATGTACACCGCAGCGTGATAAACGCTCTTGTACTCTGCGGCGCCGTTCCGGTCTATGTCAATCCAGAGGTGGACAACAACCTTGGCATCTCTTTGGGTATGTGCCTGGAGCAGGTGAAAAAAGCGATAAAGGAACACCCAAACGCAGTTGCGGTACTTGTCAACAACCCCACCTATTACGGCGTTTGCAGCGATATGCGCTCCATTGTGAAGCTGGCCCATGACGCCGGTATGCTCTGCCTGGCCGACGAGGCCCACGGAACTCACTTTTATTTCGGTGAAAACCTACCGGTATCAGCTATGGCCGCCGGTGCGGATATGGCCGCGGTGTCCATGCACAAAAGCGGCGGCAGCCTCACCCAGTCCAGCTTGCTCCTCACAGGCCCAAACGTGTCCACCGGCCACGTCAGGCAGATAATAAATCTCACCCAGACCACCTCGGGCAGCTATCTGCTTATGTCCAGTCTGGACATAAGCCGCCGCAATCTGGCCCTGCGCGGCAGGACGGTATTCAAGCGTGTCGTGGAGATGGCGGATTACGCAAGAGACGAGATAAACGCCATTGGGGGCTATAACGCTTTTGGCCGCGAACTGGTCAACGGTGATTCCGTCTTTGACTTTGACACCACCAAGCTCAGCGTACATACCCGGGAGATCGGCCTTGCGGGCATAGAGGTCTACGATATTCTCCGTGACGAGTATGACATTCAGATAGAGTTCGGCGACATCGGCAATATTCTGGCCTATTTGTCCATGGGCGACCGGCCCCAGGAATTGGAGCGTCTGGTCAGCGCCCTCGCGGATATCAGGCGCAGGTATCAGAAGGATCCCAGCGGCCTGCTCAGCCAGGAATATATAGACCCCGAGGTCGTGTCCAGTCCTCAAGAGGCTTTCTATGCCGCAAAAAAGAGCCTTCCCCTGGCCGAAAGCGCGGGCCAGGTGTGCAGCGAGTTCGTCATGTGCTATCCTCCGGGCATACCTATCCTTGCCCCTGGCGAGCGCATTACTCCGCAAATTTTGGATTATATCGAATACGCCCGCGG
Source organism: uncultured Clostridia bacterium (assembly GCA_947624455.1). GTDB lineage: Bacteria > Bacillota > Clostridia > UMGS1883 > UMGS1883 > JAFLUQ01. The sequence continues at coordinate 5,499 of CANQKL010000055.1, read as the reverse complement.
GAAGGGCTGTTCCCTTACCGGGCCGGAGGATCCGGAGATACGGTATATAAACGTTTTGACAGGAGGAGAAAACAATGGATCTTTGGTTCAGTGAGTTCCACACGCCAGACGTCAAGCACAGCATCCGCGTCAACCGCCATTTATATTCCGGCGTCAGCGACTATCAGCAGATCGACGTATTCGACACGCCGGAGTTCGGCCGCGTACTCACCCTTGACGGCAACGTGATGCTGACCGAAAGGGACGAATTTATATACGACGAGATGATTACCCATGTTCCTATGGCCGTCCACCCCAATATCCGGGACATTCTCGTTATCGGCGCGGGAGACGGCGGAGTGGTAAAGGAGCTGACAAGGTACGATCAGGTCAACCGCATAGATCTGGTCGAGATGGATCCGCAGGTAATAGAGGTCTGCCGTACCTATCTTCCCGAAAACGCCAGCCGACTGGACGATGAGCGGGTAAATATCCGCTATGAAAACGCCCTCCGCTTCATCCGCCGGTGCAGCGAGGCTTACGATCTTATAATTGTAGATTCCACCGACCCGTTTGGCCCTTCGGAGGGGCTTTTCACCCGCGAGTTTTACGCAAGCTGCTGCAACGCTCTCAAGGACGACGGCGTAATGGTAAATCAGCAGGGCAGTCCGTTTTACCGTCAAGACGCCGAGGCGATGATGCGCAGTCACAAACGCATAGTGAACACCTTCCCTATAAGCCGTATCTATCAAGCTCATATCCCCACCTACGCGGCGGGCTATTGGCTTTTTGGCTTTGCCAGCAAAAAATACCACCCCATTGACGACCTCAACGCAAAAAAGTGGTCTAAGCTCGGCCTAAAAACCAAGTACTACACGACGCGGCTCCATATAGGCTCCTTCTATCTGCCAGCCTTTTTGGAGGAAATGCTGGAGGAGGTCGAATACGGTGATTAAGAATGTCGAGACCTTCATAGGCTGCGACGGCGAATACAGCCAGGCGCGAATAGCGCTTTACGGCGCGCCCTTTGATTCCACGACCAGCTTCCGCCCCGGCGCCCGCTTCGGCAGTTCAGCCATCCGCCACGAAAGCTTTGGCATCGAGACTTACAGTCCCTATCAAGACAAAGACCTCGCCGATTTATGCCTGTTTGACAGCGGCGACCTGGAGCTTTGCTTCGGCAGTCCGGAACAGGCGCTCAGTGATATAGAAAAACGGGCCGACGAGATTCTAAGCGACGGCAAGCTTCCCCTGCTTCTCGGAGGGGAGCATCTGGTGACTCTCGGGGCTGTAAGAGCGGTACTTAGACGTTTTCCCGACCTACACATAATTCAGTTCGACGCTCACGCCGATCTGCGCGACGACTATCTTGGCGCCCGGCTGAGCCACGCCTGCGTAATGCGCCGCTGTCACGACCTTATGGGCGATGGGCGCATCCACCAATTCTGCATCCGCAGCGGCGAAAGTGAGGAATTTGCCTTCGCCAAGGCCCACACCGATATTCACCCCTTCGGGTTCGACGGACTGGCGGAAACTGTTGAAAAGCTGAAAAAATCCCAGGCTCCGGTCTATCTCACCATTGACCTGGACTGTCTGGATCCATCGGCCTTTCCCGGCACCGGCACGCCAGAGGCCGGAGGAGTGAGCTTTGTCCAGCTTTTGGAGGCTATGCTCAAGGTCGGCGAAGCGAACGTCGTTGGCGCCGATCTGAACGAGCTTGCCCCTATGCTCGACCCGAGCGGCGTATCCACGGCTATGGGCTGCAAGGTACTTAGGGAGCTTATCCTGGCGCTGTACAAATAGACAAAAAGGAGAAAAAATTATGAGCAGAGTATTAGTCATAGGCTGCGGCGGCGTGGCCTCCGTGGCCATTCAAAAATGTTGTCAGGTCAGCGAAGTCTTTACCGAGCTTTGCATCGCCAGCCGAACCAAATCGAAGTGCGACGCTTTGGCCGAAGCCCTGCGCTCCAAAACTGAGACGGTAGTCACTACCGCTCAGGTTGACGCCGATGATGTGGAGCAGGTAAAGGCCCTTATCCGCGGCTATAAGCCGGAGCTGGTCATGAACATCGCCCTCCCCTATCAGGATCTTACCATCATGGACGCCTGTCTGGAGTGCGGAGTCAACTATATGGATACCGCCAACTACGAACCCGAAAATACAGACGATCCCAAGTGGCGCGAAATCTATGAAAAGCGCTGCAAGGAAAAGGGTTTTTCAGCTTATTTCGATTACAGTTGGCAGTGGGCTTACAGGGAAAGATTTGAAAAGGCCGGACTTACGGCTCTGCTGGGCTGCGGCTTTGATCCGGGAGTTACTCAGGCCTACTGCGCTTACGCTGCAAAGCATGAATTCGACCGCATCGACACCATTGACATTCTGGACTGCAACGGCGGCGACCACGGCTACCCCTTCGCCACGAATTTCAACCCCGAGATCAACCTGCGGGAGGTGTCCGCTCCCGGCAGCTATTGGGAAAACGGACGCTGGATAGAGATACCCGCCATGAGCATAAAGCGCGAATACGACTTCGATCAGGTGGGGCGGAAGGATATGTACCTCCTTCACCATGAGGAGATCGAGTCCCTCGCCCAAAATATTCCCGGCGTGAAGCGCATACGCTTTTTTATGACCTTCGGTCAGAGCTATCTCACTCACATGAAATGTCTGGAAAACGTGGGTATGCTTTCCACCGTCCCCGTAATTTTTGAAGGCCGGGAGATAGTTCCCATCCAGTTCCTCAAGGCCCTCCTCCCCGACCCGGCAAGCCTGGGCCCCAGAACCCACGGGAAAACCAACATTGGCTGCATCTTTACCGGCGAAAAGGACGGCAGGGAAAAAACATACTATATTTATAACATCTGCGATCACCAGAGCTGCTACGCCGAGGTCGGCAGCCAGGCAATCAGCTACACCACCGGCGTTCCGGCCATGTGCGGCGCCCTCATGCTCCTCACTGGCCAATGGAAAAAACCCGGCGTACACACGGTGGAGGAGTTCGACCCCGACCCATTTTTGGACGCCTTGGATAAGTATGGCCTGCCCAGGAGCGAAAGCCATGACCCGGCTTTGGTGGATTGATCATGACCGCGAATATTGATCCTGTTTTCGCCTCCCTCGGAGAAATTAGACCGGAAGAGCTTCTTCGCGGCATACCGACCCCGTGTTATATAATCGACGAGGCGGCCATACTGCATAATTGCGCCTTGCTGTCTGAAACAGCCCGGCGGACAGGCTGCAAAATACTCCTTGCCCAAAAAGCTTTTTCAAATTATGACCTCTATCCAGCTATGTCTAAATATTTGGCGGGGACTGAGGCCAGCGGCCTTTATGAGGCTCGTCTGGGCGCGGAAAAAATGCCCGGCGGCGAGGTACACGTTTTTTCCGCGGCCTATCGGGAGGACGAGTTCGACGAACTGATGAAGTACGCCGACCATATAGTTTTTAACTCTACGCGTCAGTTAAAAAAATTTGGCCCCGCCGCCAAGGCCGCCGGTAAGAGTCTGGGCCTGCGGGTAAATCCCCAGTGTTCCACTCAAGAGGGACACGAGATATACGATCCCTGCGCTCCTGGCAGCAGACTTGGCGTTACAAGGCAGGTCTGGGAGCGGGAAATGGATTCGGCGGCTATCGCCCTGCTGGACGGTCTTCACTTCCATACTCTCTGCGAGCAAGACTCCGACGCTCTCGAGCTAACTCTCGACGCGGTTGGGAAGCAGTTCGGTGACGTGCTGGCGAATATGAAGTGGTTAAACATGGGAGGCGGACACCATATCACGAAGCCGGGCTACGACATTCCTCGGCTCGAACGCTGCATCCGACGGGCGGCGGAAGGCTGGGGCCTCCAGGTATACCTGGAGCCGGGCGAGGCGGTGGCCCTTAATGCCGGTTATCTTGCCTCCCGTGTGCTTGACATAGTGCGAAACGGGGATATCAGCATTGCCGTACTTGACGCCAGCGCGGCCTGTCATATGCCGGACGTATTGGAAATGCCATACCGTCCTCCCCTTTATCAAGAGGTCAAAGGCGCCGCTCACACATACCGGCTTGCGGGACCGACCTGTCTGGCCGGGGACGTAATAGGCGATTTTTCCTTTCCCGAGCCTCTTACCGAAGGGTCGCTGCTGCTTTTCGGCGACATGGCGATATACACCACTTGTAAAAACAACACCTTCAACGGAATGAGACTTCCTTCCATTTATATAAAAAGGGCCGACGGTGTCCTGGAGCTTGTTAAAAGCTTCGGTTACGAGGACTTCCGCCAGCGGCTGGGAAAATAAAATAAAATAAAGGTCAAGGGCCGCCGAATCACTCATCGGCGGCCCTTATAACTTTAGCATAATCCCTGAGCCAGGCTTTTAGCGTCGAGGGCGAATTTTCCACCCGACCATTCATAACTCCGTTCAGACAATAGCGAAGGGCGGCTTTGATCTCCCTCCCGCGCAGGCCAAGGGTCTGGGCGTCTCCGCCTTTGACCGCAAGACCGCTAAGGCTATGACAAAGCCCTTCTTCCAATGCTATACGGTAATTTTTCCAGCCATTTTCCACAAGTTCCAGCTTTTGCGCCCTTTTATATTCGGACTGAGCCAGCACATCGGCCCTCATTACCTCGAGCAGCCCAGGCAGGAGAGGCTCGGCAAGGCTCATAAGCTTAAGCATTTGGGACATACCGCCCACAAGCCGCACGTCATGGAACCGTATAAGTCCGGTAATTTTTTCCGCCGCGGCGTTGTCGAACTTTAGGCGGCGCAATATTTCCCCGGCCATATTGGCTCCGGCGGCCGGATGACCCTTAAAATGATCCTTCCCACCATAATATCTGTGACACAGGGGCTTGGCGACGTCATGGAGCAGCAGGGCCGTCTTGATCTCTGGGTCGCGGCCAGCGTAATTGTCCACCGCGTTTAATATATGTGTGTACACGTCATAACAGTGGTGCGGCGTCCTCTGTTCAAAATCAAAGGCGTATCGCAGTTCAGGCACTACCTGAGCCGCCACTTCGCGGAAACGGGTAAACGGCCCCGCTATTTTTCCCCGGACAAGAGCCGCCGTCAATTCGTTCCGCTTTCGCTCAGATGAGATATTATCCAACAGACTGCGGCAGTCCAGCATTGCGGCGGCGGTTTTTTCCTCAATTTCAAAACCGGTATCCACGCTGAAGCGCAGTCCGCGAAGTATTCTCAGAGCGTCCTCGCGGAACCGAAGCTCCGGTTTGCCAACAGCGCGGATTAGCCTTTTTTCTATATCGGAGCCGCCGCCGAAGGGATCGGTCAACCCGTCTTTGGGGGACCAGGCCATGGCGTTGATGGTAAAATCCCGGCGGGAAAGATCGGCCGCGAGGTCATCGGTAAATTCCACCCGCTCGGGGCTTCGGCTGTTACTGTAAGGGCCATCCACCCTGAGCGACGTTACCTCATAGCTGTCCTTCCCAAAAATTACGGTCACGGTTCCGAATCTTATCCCCACGTCAACGAAGCGTTTTCCTGATAGAGCCGCCTTTATCTGTTCCGGGCGGGCGG
>CANQKL010000054.1 GCA_947624455.1 uncultured Clostridia bacterium | reverse complement strand
GAACCTTGCTGCTGAACATGGCCTGCCAAAGCGCGCCTATCCTGTCGGAAAACATGGCCAGGAACAAAAAACAACTGCAAAGGAGACTTAAGCTTATCATGAAGAAACCCAAAAGAAACGTATTTTTGACCGTCATATCCGCCATTTTGGCCCTGTGTCTGGGGCTTGGCTCAGTGGCGTTGGCGGACAGCGCCGCCCCCGCCCTCAGCAGCCTGTTCAACCGGAGCTATGCCCTCATCGGCTATTACCGGGCCGAAAAGCCCTTGTACATCGACGGCGAACTGTACATAAACCTCAAGGAGTTCCTTTTCTCGCGCTCCGGCGGCTCCCTCACCGGCTATAGCCCCCAGGACAGCTTTCGGGAGGATCAGGTAAGCTATGACGATGGGAAGATCACTCTCGAGGTCTGGGCCTCGGAGCTGTCCCACGGGAGCGTCCCTAACGTTTACGAGCAGACCGCGCCGGAGTGGAGGGCGGAGTTCTATGTGGGCCAGGCGGGAATAATGGCCGACGGCTCCCTTTACGGGCTTGAACACGCCGCCATACTCAGAGACGGAGAGGTATGGGCGCCCTATGAGCTGCTGACCGTTCTCAGGGACATCGAGACGGAGCGCAACAAAACCGTGGAGCGGGAACATTCCACCCGTAAGTTCAACAATGTGAGCATGACAGTCTATGACAATCTCAGGGACGAGTACCGCTGTGACAGCGTTGAAATTTACGGTCTGTCCATCATGGGCGGCGACAAAGGGGACGGGGTCTACAACGAGTCAAATTCCCTGGCCGTCGTCTCTCGGAGCGGTCAGCGCACGGGCTTCCGCCTAAGTACCCGGCTCGAGGGCGAGGCCGACGGCGAGAGAGACCTTGAGGTCGTCCTTGACCGGGCGGTCAGGACGTTCAACGACGGCAAGGATCTTGAGGGCCTGTTCACCGTAAAGCTGGACGGCAATACCGTTGTTTCCGGTCAAACCGGTTACATCAACGATATGCCCTCCGCCAGCGATTACGGCGCCATGTTCGTAAACGTGGAGGACTGCCTGTCCTGCGTCGTCGATTTTTGGCCCAGTTCCAGCGTATATAACGTCGGCCTCATGAATGGCGCGGCTCGGCGCGGCCTTACTCCCCGCGCCGCCAGGCTTGGGGGGCTTAGGGTCACTGGCCTTTACGATACGCCCTATGTCAGCATCGCCCCCGACACCCAAGCCGCCAATCTGGGGCTGTGGTTTTCCTTGGAGGACGGCAATTCTGTCCGCGTTTTCACGCCCATCGAACGGGGAATAAAAGCCGCCGATGTGACCGATAGCGGCTTCCGCTCAAGGTTTTTCGTGGAAAAGTTCTATAAAGACTCCGACGCAATCCGTATCGACGCCTTTGACGGCACGTTTACTCTGCTGGATAACGGCACGTTCCGCCTGTACAGCGACGATGGCCGCTACCTTGTGGAGGGGGATGATAGGGGCCTTGATCTGCCCGAGGGCGTGTCGTTCTTTACGGGTCAGCTCATGGAGGAGATAGACCAAGGCTCAAGCATAGATTACGTACCCTATGACGGCCCTTCTCTCCTGCCCGAGATAGCAAATATACAATAATTGTCAAACGGGTCTCCGTAATGGAGACCCGTTTTAGCACTAAATATCAGCCTTTTCTCCGTAGGGGAGCGCATCGCGCTCCCGCCTACACAAATTTACGGTAACGGTACATGGAATTGTAAATATACTTAGAATATTAAATTTACCCCAATAATTACCCCAACATTTCTAATTGCCGCCGCTAATCGTCCGTCAGGAAACGTCCGTCAGGTCAATATACTTGCTGCCGTTCTCGGCGATAAAATCTTTCCGTCCCGCCAGGTTATCCCCTAACAGCAGGTCGAACATAGCCGCCGTGGCCGCCGCGTCCTCGGGCATTATCTGAATAAGGCGGCGGGTCTTGGGATTCATGGTGGTTCGGCTCATCATCTCAGGCTCGTTTTCGCCCAGTCCCTTGCTCCGCTGAATGTCCACTCCCTTGTCCGGCAGTTTAGATAAAATTTCAGCCTTTTCCTTTTCGTTATACGCAAAATAGGTCTTATCCCTGTAATTTATCTCAAACAGAGGGGATTCGGCGATATAGACCCTGCCCTCCTTTATCAAAGTTGGGATGAGGCTGTATATCATGGTTATGACCAGAGTGCGGATGTGATAGCCGTCAAAGTCCGCGTCGGTGCAAATGATGATCTTGTTCCACCGCAGATTGTTCATGTCAAAGTCGGCGAACTCCTTGTTGGCCTTGGTCTTGACCTCTATTCCGCAGCCCAACACCTTTATCAAGTCGGTAATGATGGGGCTGGCGAAGATCTTGTCGTAATCGGCCTTAAAGCAGTTGAGGATCTTCCCTCGAATGGGCATCACCGCCTGGAAGCCCGCGTCCCGGCCCAGCACCACGCTGCCCTTGGCGCTGTCGCCCTCCACTATGTAAAGCTCCCGTTCGTTTACATCCTTGCTGCGGCAGTCCACAAATTTCTTGACCCGATTGGTCACATCCATGGTGGAGCTGAGCTTCTTTTTCATGTTGGTGCGGGTCTTTTCGGCAGTCTCGCGGCTGCGCTTGTTGAGCAGCACCTGAGCGCCGATGCGCTCGGCCTCGGGCTTGTTCTCGATGAAATAGACCTCCATGCTGTGGCGGATGAACTCGGTCATGGCCTCCTGAATGAACTTGTTGGTGATGCTTTTTTTGGTCTGATTCTCGTAGCTGACCGTGGTGGAAAAGCAATTGGTCACCAGCACAAGGCTGTCGGTAACGTCGTTCCAAGTTATCTTGCTTTCGTTTTTGCCGTAGCGGTTGTTCTGCTTCAGCCAGGCGTCGATAGCGGAAACAAAGGCGCTTTTGGCGGCCTTTTCCGGAGCGCCGCCGTGTTCGAGGAAGCTGCTGTTGTGGTAGTACTCTATCCGCTGCGTCTCGTTGGAAAAGGCGAAGGCGAAGCTTATTTTCAACTTGTACTCCGGCATATCCGCCCGGTCGCGGCCCTTGCGCTCGCCGCTGTAAAAGGCCGTGGAACTCAGAGTATTTTCTCCCGCCAGCTCGCCCACATAGTCCACAATGCCGTTGTCATACTTATACTCAAATTTTTGAACGCCCTCGCCGGTGTGGTAGGTAAGCTTAAAGGTCAGTCCGGCGTTGACCACGGCCTGACGCTTGAGGCTGTCCTGAAAGAACTCCAGCGGTATGTCGATGTCGGTAAAAACCTCCAGATCGGGCTTCCATTTGATTGATGTGCCGGTGGAACGGTACTTTTTTTCCTCTCTGAACAGGCCGCCCACATTTTCGCCCTTCTGGAAAAAGAGCTTGTACTCGAAGCCGTCCCGGTGTATGACCACGTCCATGTATTCCGAGGAGAACTGGGTGGCGCACAGGCCCAGGCCGTTCAGGCCCAGAGAGTAAAGATAGCTCTCGTCCTCGCCCTTGTCGTACTTTCCCCCGGCGTACATCTCGCAGAACACCAGCTCCCAGTTATAACGCTCCTCCTTGGGGTTCCACTCCACCGGGCAGCCCCGTCCGTGGTCGATGACCTCGATGGAGTTGTCGGCGTAACGCACCACCTCTATGACGCTGCCGTGGCCCTCCTTGGCCTCGTCTATGGAATTGCTTATTATTTCAAAAACGCTGTGCTCGCAGCCCTCAAGGCCGTCGCTGCCGAATATTACTCCGGGGCGTTTTCTGACCTTGTCGGGGCCTTTGAGCATGGTTATGCTCTCGTTGCCGTAAGCTCTCTTAGCCAAAACTGTCCATTCCTTCCGTATCCGTATTTATATTTTTTATTTTACCATAAATTTCTCCATAAGTAAAGACCAAAATTGCATTATAAATTACTCCGATATACAACGGAACATAAATTTCCGCTCCGATCCCATTTTTGAGCAGTAGCCAGCCTATGCCGGTGAGCAGGGCCGTCCGGGGCAGACTGCTCAAGGCCAGGGACATTGCGGCGGTCACAGTCAACGCCCAGAACATGGGAACGCTGTTTCCGGCGACGGATATCACTATGCCGGACAAAAGTCCACCCAGAGCCAAGGCGTACCAGCGTATTTCCGGCGGCTTCGGCAGGCCCACGAACAGTCCCGCCAGCAGGAAAATAAGGCCCTCCCGCCATACGCCGACGAGGGCGCAGACCAGGACGCCCAGGACAAATTCAAAAAACTTTTTCATAGCGGCACTCTCCTTACACTGTAAAGTATTGCCACCCCGGCCGACCCCTATTCTAAAAAAGACCGGCCGGTATATTTTTTCAAAGAATTGACAACAGTTAGACATTGTGATAGAATATAACCGCACTACTTGGACAGGAGGCGTAAACCGTGAATATAGAAGAAAGACAGGCGGAGCGGGCCATACTCTGCGGAGTCCACCGTGATCTCCCCGATCCGGTCAACGACACCACCGACGAAACCGTAGCCGAGCTGCGGGAGCTGGCAAAGACCGCCGGAGCCGAAGTTGTCGGCGTAATGGTACAAAACAAGGACCATCCCGAGACCGCCGCCTATTTTGGCGAGGGCAAGCTGGAGGAGCTGAGAGCCGCCGTTGCTGAGCTTGGGGCCGATCTGCTCATTTTTGACGACGAGCTGACGGGCAGTCAGATACGCAATATCGAGGATCTAACCGGAGTCAGGGTCATTGACCGCAGCACGCTGATACTGGACATTTTTGCCTCCCGCGCCCGGTCAAAGGAGGGCAAGATACAGGTGGAGCTGGCCCAGCTCCGCTACAACCTGCCCCGGCTTGTGGGGCTTGGGACGGAGCTTAGCCGTCTTGGCGGCGGCATAGGCACGCGCGGCCCCGGCGAGACTAAGCTGGAGAGCGACCGCCGCCATATCCGCCGGCGAATCGAGGCCCTGGAGGAGCAGCTTCGCGAGGTCGAGCGTCACCGCGATCTGCTGCGGAACAGGCGCGATAAGGACGGGGCCGTCACCGCGGCGTTGGTAGGTTATACCAACGCCGGTAAGAGCACCCTGATGAACCGGCTGACCGGCTCCAATATTTTTGCGGCGGATATGCTCTTTGCCACATTGGATCCCACCGTTCGGCCATTGGAGCTTTCCGACGGACGCAACGCCGTCATCGTGGACACCGTTGGGTTCATCCGCAAGCTCCCCCACCACCTGATAAAGGCTTTCCGCTCCACTCTTGAGGAGGCGGCGGAGGCCGACGTTCTCCTCCATGTGATAGACGCCTCCGACCCGGAGATGCAGACTCATATCGCCGTGGCCGACAGCCTGTTGGAGGAGCTTGGCTGTAAGGCCGCCCGCACAATAGCCGTGTTCAATAAGAGCGATATTGCCCCGCCTCTGTCGCCCCGGCCCCGAGGCCGGTACACCGACTACGTGTCGGTCAGCGCCGCAACCGGTGAGGGGCTGGATCGGCTGCTGGAGGTGTTGGAGGACGCCCTTCCCGGCAAGAAGCGGGAGGTAAGTCTGCTGTTTCCCTATTCCGACAGCGGCGACGCGGCCCGGCTCCACGCCACCGAGGTGGTTCTGGAGGAGGAATACACCAATCTCGGGATAAAAATGCGTATTTTGGCCGATGAGTCCGTGTATTCGAGGATAAAAAACTGGGAAATCCAATAGCCGCAGCGTGGCTGTAAAAAAATACGCGCAGATCGTCCAAGGGCTGAAAGTCTTTAATTAAGGCAAATTATGTACTGATAAACACGGCAATAAAATCAAAACTATGAATTGATGTAGAAAATCCGCCTTTTTCAAGAAAAAGACGGATTTTCTTTTTACTTTATGCCCTTGGACTACGAACGAAAATCACCGCTCGGCGTACCTATGTACGCCGTCGGGAGGGCTTTCTCGGCGGCAGGCGAAGCCTGCCGCCTGCGAGAGCTGATTTTCGTTTGTTCTGCACGATTTTTTTGAACAGCCCCGTGCCTCCAAGTTACATAGCGCCATTTTTTTACAGCCCCTCAAAGGGGATTATCTCCAGCAGACTTGTCCAGTTGCCGTTGGAACTGCCGTGACCAATGACCTTGACGTAGCGTATGTCCATATCCACGCGATGGCGGTCGAAGGCCCGGCCCATGACGCTGTCGCCGCTGTAGACAGGGACATAATTGACCCCGTCCGCGCTGACCAGCAGCTCGTATTTGGTGGTTCGTATCTCGTACTGCCAGAAGGACAGGGCGATATCCGAGACTCGCTTTACCTCCCCGAGGTCAAAGACGGCGTTAAACTCGATAGCCGCGTAACGGGTTGAAATATCGTTGTCAAAGGCGTTGGACGGGGGATTTTCGGCCTGGGGAACACTGGCGGCGCTGACTCCGGCGATTTTTAACGCCCCGGCAAAATCTATCAGCTCCTCCAATGGCTGGAATCTGTCCACCGAGAGCTGACTGCCGGACGAGCCGCCATTCTGACTGGCGATGTACTTAAAATCCTTTGTGGCGGCCCGAGCGGTCAGTCCCTGCAAGGCTCCGGCGGTCAGGGAGGAAACCAGCAGTCTCTCCACGCTGGCCTCGCAGGGCAGGAGGTTGCGGAGCTTGTAGCCCACGTATACCAGCTCGTCCTTGACCTCCACCTGCCGGTCAAAGACCGCCGGTATAGAGGACGCGCTGATGTACAGTCCTCCGTCGCCCGCCGCCACAGGGGCGCTCAGGCTCACGGCGGCGCCGTTTCTGCGGGCCGAGGCGCTGCCCGGCGCGAGAATGACGCTCTCGTCCCCGTCATAGACCGAGGCGAAACCCGCGCTGTCCCACTCCACGGCGTAGCCCAGAGTCTCAGCCAGGGCGCGCAGGGGCAGCCATATATCCCCTTCGCGGTAAGGGGCCGGAGCGGGCTTTATTTCGCCGCCGTAATAGATGCTTCCGCTGTCTGTCCGCATGACGGCGGTGTTGTTGAGCCGCCAGGTCATATATGGCGGGAGATAGTTGCCGCTTTCCAGTCCGCCCTGATACTTGTAGTATTCGCACAGGGCCAGGAGGGCGGCCCCCACCCCGAAGTTCTGAGTGGAGGTCTTGGCCGTGGCGACAGTGGCGGCGGCTCCCACCTCCTGGACATAGCCCACCAGACCGTCTGGCTGTATGGCAATATTTTCAAGGTAATTTATACCGCCCAAGGCATAGGGCAGATATACGCTTTCGTCCAGCAGACCGGCGTTAATGCCGTACAAAAGGGCGAAGGTCATAAAGGCGGTGCCGCTTGTCTCGTAGCCGTTGGGGTTATCCTGGCTCACAGGGTATTTGGGCAGCATGGACTGAGTCCAATACTTGTTGCCCATGCCGTCGTCCTTCATGCAGGCCGCGGCTCCGGCGGCCAACTCCTGAAACACTGTCAGCATATCCCCGTAGTGTTCCCAGTTTTCGGGCATATCCCGCAGCGTCTGAGCCAAAGCCGCCATCACCCAGCCGTTGCCCCTGGCCCAAAAGTTCTTTTGTCCCTCAACGGTGCTGTTCACATAGCCGCCGTCCCGGAAGAAAAGGTGGTATTCCCTGTCGTAGAGGGCGTCCCGGCAGGCGGAGAAGTAGGCGTAGAGCTTGTCCGCGTAGAGCCTGTCGCCGGTGACCCGGTACAGGCGGCTCATGACGGGCATAGCCATAAAGAGCGCGTCGTCCCAATCCCAGTAGAAATTCGGGGCGGAATGGATCTGAGAATCCATCACCTCAAGGGCGCGGTCTATCTTGCTTTTGTCCCCGTCCAGGAAATACAGGTCGATATAGGTTTGAAAACAGGTCTGATTGTCGGCGTGGAACACTCCGCTCTTGGTCCAGACGCCGGTATCCGCGCCTCCGGGGCCGGCCCAGTTGTTAGCCTTGCCCCAGAGCAGGGCGTAATTCCGGTAGGCCTCCTCGGCGGTGATCAAATACGCCTGAGTATTGCCCACAAAGTAAGCGGCGTTGGCCCAATCGTAGCCGGGAGCCGTCAGGTTATGGCTTATCCAGTAGTCGTTGACCCGCTCGATGAGCTGTCTGACGGGCAAAGCCCCCTCGCCCTCCGCGTAAACGGCCGCCGACGGAACGAGGGCAGCGGTCATGGCGGCGGATAGGACGGCCGCCGTCAGCTTTTTAAGTAATTTTTTCATTTCGCACCTCCTGATTCTTTTATATATAAAGACCCGTCCCTTTTAAAAAAGTCACATTTTTCGGAGCGCTGGGGCAACCCGCACGGTTTCCCCAGCGGCTGCCCCTTCCGCATCGGGCGCTTTCGCTTACGAAATATCATTTTTATCGTGATAAAAATGATATTTCTACCCCGATTATGGTATACAATACCGGGTACACGCCCCGGTATTGTATGTTTTTTATCGAAAGGGAGTTCCCTTTCGAGCTTTCCCCCTCGTACATAGGGTTCGTCAGTAGTACGCCACAGTTTCTCGCGGCGCACATTTTTTCATATTTGAAAAACAAAAGTGAGGAGCAAAACAAGGGCCTCCTCACTTTTCATTGATTAGCTGTTTATGGCCTCGGTCAACGCGTTAGCCAGTTGATCCGGGCAGGAGGTACCCCGTCCGTTGCAGTCGATCCCCCGGAGGGTGTCGATAACGTCCTCGGCCCTGCGGCCCTGGGCCAGCTTTGCCACGCCTTGGGTATTGCCGTTGCAGCCGCCCTGGAACATGACGTTCCTTATGACGTGGCTGTTTTCGTCGATGTCCACCACAATATTTCGGGAACAGGTCCCCTTTGTCTTATACGTATATATCATGGCCGCGCCTCACTTGCTCTGACCGTAATAAGCGCCGGGGCCGTGCTTGCGCATAAAGTGCTTGTCCAGCAGGTAATCGTCCACATCGGGGATGGCGGGGTTCAGCAGCTTGGTGTTGAGGGCCATCATGCCCACCTCCTCCATAACTACCGCGTTGTGGACAGCCTCAGCCGGATCCTTGCCCCAGGCAAAGGGGCCGTGGCTGTGGACTACCACGCCGGGTACGTAGACCGGGTTGATCTTAGCGTTATTGAACGTCTCAATTATGACCTTGCCGGTGTTAAGCTCATATTCGCCCTCTATCTCCTCCTTGGTGAGGGGACGGGTGCAGGGGATGGGGCCGTAGAAGTAGTCGGCGTGAGTCGTTCCCAGGGGCGGTATGCTCAGCCCCGCCTGGGCCCAAACGGCCGCGTAGCGGGAATGGGTGTGAACCACGCCGCCCAGGGCGGGGTATTCCCTGTACAGGGCGATGTGGGTGGGAGTGTCGCTGGAGGGGCGCAAAGACCCTTCAACGATGTTGCCCTCGAGATCCAGAACTACCATGTCCTCAGCTTTAAGCTCCTCATAGGGTACTCCGCTGGGCTTTATGACCACAAGGCCCTTTTCCCGGTCGATACCGCTGACGTTGCCCCAGGTGTAGGTTACGAGATTCCTTTTCGGCAGCTCCAGGTTGGCCTGAAGCACCGCTTCCTTCAGTTGTTCAAGCATGGCTATCTATCTCCTTACTTAAAGGGATTTTCAGTTTTGTAGAGCATACCCTTCGGCTGGTTGAAGCCTATCTCCTCCACCGGTACGCCCACGTACTTGAACACCTCGTAAAGGGCCTTGCCGTGATGACCGAACGCCACCGCGCCATGGTGGGGGAAGTTCTTTTCGATCAGCACATGGCGGTAGAAGCGGCCCATCTCCGGAATAGCGAACACGCCGATGCCGCCGA
>CANQKL010000053.1 GCA_947624455.1 uncultured Clostridia bacterium | reverse complement strand
CCGCCGGAGGGCGAAAACTCTAACACAAAGCCGGTTTTCCCGTAAACGGGGGAGCTGACCTTTGTGCTGCCGTCAGCGGAGAGAACCAGGCCCGCGCCCCCGGCCGCGGAGCCAGTGGCCCGCCAGCCGCACCAGGGGGAGGAGCTGTCCGCTGTCAGGGCTTCAAGCGGGGCCTCGCCGCCTCCGGCCCTGAACACCGTTTCAACAGAGTCGGGCAGTTCTCCGTCAATGGGAGAGGCTCCGTCCAGATATACATGGAGAAAATCTATTCCGCCCCGAAACCCATCGCCGCCGGAGCTTGTACCCAGGTAGTTTTTGCCGGAGACGGCGGCGTTTCTCAGGGTAGTTTCGATATTGGCGGAGGCGCTTTCGCCGTTGACCGTAAGGGTCGCCTCGTTGCCCGAAAATTTTATGCTAACTGTCACGCGCCCCGAGCCGTAGGGCGAATTCAGGGTCAGGGTCTGGCCGCCGAAGGTCAGGGCCGGACGGCCGTTGACGCTGTGCAGGCGGATGCCGCCGATATCCAGCGCGGTACCGGACAAATACCTGAGTCCAAGCCTTAGCTCCGCGTTCTCGTAGCTCAGTACGGAGGAGGGCAAAGTGAGATATTGACCGCCGTCGAACACCGCCTCGCCGTCAGTCAGTTCAGGGGCGGAAACCGGCAAAAGATCGCTGGCGGCCACAGCGTCGCAAAAGCTGTTCTCAAATTCATATGCCGCTTGAAGCCTGTCGATATAGGGGCGGGTGAATACGCCGCCGCTTTCCGACGCGTAGTCCAGGCTCGTATTTACGCTATGATAGCCGGCAAACGCTCCGCCGCCGATGGTCTTGCCCTCGTCCTCGAACAGGTCGCCGTAGGCTATGGCCTGACCGGCGGCGGTACCGCCGCCCAAAAGTATGGCCTGTCCTTTGATGGTCGCGTCGTCGCTGACGGTGTAATTCCCATAGATGAGAGCGCTTTCCAGCACCCGGGCGCTGCCGGTGACGGTGGCTGCGCCCATTACCACGGCATTGCCGCCTATATAGGCGTTTCCGCCGACCTTAGCGTCCTCGGCCACAATGGCGTTACCGTCTATCACGGCGTTGCCGCTGACCCGCGCCCGGCCAAGCACCATGGCGTTGGGGCCAACATAGGCGGACGCGTCTACGCTGGCTGTGGGAGCCACATAGCCTCCGCCGTTGGGGTGCTTATACTGAGCCAGATTCGGAGCGGTTCGCTCCATAGGCACAGCGTTGACGAGGGTGAAGGAATAGGGGTAACGGGTCTTGCTTTCATAGGGATAGCTGGCTTCTTCAAAACCGGCCCAGCCGCCAAGTCCAAGTTTGGTGGCGGTCTCCAAAGAGGGGGTCGCCGCCACGCTCAGGTACAGCTCCTCCCCCTCGGCCACGTTTATCGCTCCCGTTTCTCCGCTGCCAAACAGTTGGCTGTAGCGGGTGATACCGTCCTTGCCCTCCGCTATCAGCCTGGCTCTCCAGCCCGCGCCTACAGCCGCCGAAAGACCGTTGAGGGTAACGCTGACCTCTCCCGAACCTTGAAGGGGGATGATGTTATAGCCGTAGCTTTGAGGGGCGCGTTCGGCGGGAACGGCGTAAGCTCCGCCGTTGCCCCAGGACTCGGCCACAGTGTAGCGCTGCTGCCAGTAGAGCCAGCCGTTTCGGAGCATTTCCTGAATTTTCATATTGTAATTGGCCTTGTGCTTGAAGTCCATCGTCGCCATGTGGGAGGCAAACAGTCCGATGGTGTCATGAACGCTGTTTTCCGTATTTGCCGCCAGCACATCGTAAAAGCCTTCGTTTGCGCCGGGACGGTAATTCAGGAGCTTAGCGATAAAATTGTCCCCATAGTCCTTCAAAGAATCGGGGTTGTCGGTCAGGTATTGGAGCAGGGGCCAGGCCTCGTAATAGCCCCGGCCGTTCACGGCCATAAGGCTCCCCGCCCGAAGGTACAGGGGCGAAAGGTCAGTGCGGTAGGACGCTCCCTCGGGGTAGCATTTTTCATCGTAGATATACTGCTCCCTGAACCAGTTGCCGATGGCCTCGTACCACGGGCCGAGATATGTGTTGCCCTCCCAGGCGTTCCGGCCCTGGGCAAAGTGCATGACATGGCCCATTTCATGGGGAACTACCCAGTCGTTCATGGCTTCGGGGTCGCACATGAAGTAGGGATAGCCTTCCCGGTCCACTCCGCCGAAGGCCCAGCCGCCATAGCCTTCGACGCCAGTCTCGTTCAGGATAACGTTGACTTTATACTGAGTGACGTGGTCGCCGTTTTCGGCGTTGGAGGTGGTGGGCGGAGTCATGCCCATTTCCACAACGAACTTGTCCCAGCAGTTTTCCAATATCCGGTCACAGTTACGGAGAAAGGCGTCGTTTACCATGCCGGCTTTTCCCGAATCGCCCCAGAATATCTGGAAATGCTCAGTCTCATAGGAGTTATATTTTTCCTTGGTGGTGTCGTATACCGGCCCCCAGCCGTCGTATACGTGGCGGGTCAGATAACCTTCGGCCAAAGCAAGGGGCGGAGTTACCGCCAAAGCCATGACAGCGGCCGTGACAAACGCGAATAGCTTTTTCATTTTTCTCCCTCCGGAATTTTAGTCGATATA
Source organism: uncultured Clostridia bacterium (assembly GCA_947624455.1). GTDB lineage: Bacteria > Bacillota > Clostridia > UMGS1883 > UMGS1883 > JAFLUQ01. The sequence goes on along the minus strand of CANQKL010000053.1, from coordinate 7,085 downwards.
ATTTTATCATAATTATGTAAAATAATCAAGTGTTATTTTTGCTCCGAAAGGGGAAGGGCGTATATTTTCCGATTTGACGCAAATACTTCCTATGAAAGGAAGATGAGATATGTTCAGACACGAAAAACATCTGTTCCACGAAGTAGGCGTGGAGCGCCCCAATCCCCAGTACGCGGCCCTGCTCCAGGAACAGCTTGGCGGCGCCAACGGCGAGCTTAAGGCGGCAATGCAGTATATGTCCCAGAGCTTTCGGATAAAGGATCCGGAAATAAAGGATCTGTTCATGGACATTGCCTCCGAGGAGCTGGGGCATATGGAAATGGTGGCCGAGACTATAAACCTGCTCAACGGCCATGACGTGGACTATACCTCCATAGACGCGGGGGAGATACAGTCACACGTGCTTCTGGGACTGAACCCCGGACTTATCAACGCCTCGGGCTATTCGTGGACGGCGGACTACGTTACGGTCACCGGCGACCTTTGCGCCGATCTTTTGTCCAATATCGCGTCCGAGCAGCGGGCGAAGGTGGTTTATGAGTATCTCTACCGCCAGATAAACGATAAAAAGGTAAAGGAGACTATCGACTTTCTCCTCAACCGGGAGGAGGCTCATAACGCCATGTTCCGGGAGGCATTCAATAAAGTTAAGGACACCGGCTCGAACAGGGACTTTGGCGTGACTACGGACTCGCGGCTGTACTTTGATCTGTCCAAGCCTTCGCCCAAGAATGATTTCAGCGAAAAGGAGCCGGAGGTAAAGGCTCCCAGCTTCAGTTAAAATATGGCCGTAAAAAAATGGCGCAGACCTGCGTCGCCGCAAGCTCGGTATCGCAAGTTTCGATTTAAAAAATCGAAACACGGCTTACCTCGCTGCGACTCCTTTTCCCCGCAAAATCGGCTTTGCCGTTTTGCGGGGGCCCCTTTTTTGCTGAATGCCTTAATTTAAGTTAAGGCAAATTTATGTATTGATAAACACGGCAATAAATCAAAACTGTGAATTGATGTGGAAAAACCGCCTTTTTACAAGAAAAAGACGGTTTTTCTTTTTTATGCCCTTGAACTACGAACGAAAATCACCGCTCGGCGTACCTGTGTACGCCGTCGGGAGGGCTTTCTCGGCGGCAGTCGAAGCCTGCCGCCTGCGAGAGCTGATTTTCGTTTGTTCTGCACGATTTTTTCGACCGGCCATGTGTCTCCAGGTTACAAAGCGAGTTTTTTGCATACCGATTGAGGCGGGGGAATTTCCTTTGAGCGTATAGCTGACGCGGTCATTTTCCCCGTTTTTCGATCCTTTTTTTCCAGCTTTTTTGGATCGGCTCTCCAGCGCGGACCTGGGAGGTCGCATCGCAGACCACCGAGTAGTTCAGCAGGGTTCCCTCGCTGTCGCTGTGGAAGGTGACGGAGCAGTCCCTGTCTATGCCCATTTTTTCGCCGACGGCTCCGGCATTGATGTTCGCTCCAAGGATGAACACGACCTCCGTAAGATTTTTTCTCATTTTCGACTCCTCTCTTTCTTTTGCAGCGGTATTTTTACGGGCAAAACTTTTCCCGCACCATTATTATAGCGCGGGAAAGAGAGAATGTGGTCGCCTGCCGGGCGACAAATCACGCCCCTATCAACGGCTGGTCGAAGGCAAATAGAACCTCGTTTATTTCAAAAATATCGTAATTTTTGTTTGTGATAAAATACTCGATTATTATATCGAACTTGCTGCTGTGGCTGAGAGCGTAGCCCGCCCGCCCGAGAAGATCGCGGGTTGAGTCAAGATCCAACTCCAGCGCCAGAGCAAAGGCCACCGCCGTGACCTTGCGGGGCCTGTAATGGGGATTTGAGCGGATCTTGGCAAACAGCCTCCGGTCGATATTGGCCTTTTTATAAACTTGAGCGTCGGTCATACCGCTCCTGTCGATGAGTAAAAACAGGTGCTCGGAAAAGGATGCGTCCATATGGAGGAGCATTTTACTGATATTGTCATACGTATTAAGAGGAGCCATGTTCGCGGCCACCGTCAGCTTAATATTTATGGCAGTACGGACACAGTTTCTGTGCGGTATTGCCTAATACTAATCCTTCATAAAAAGTGACATTAGTCGCCGGGAGTCATCTTTCTATTGAGAATTAGTATTAGTCTATCACACCGGCCCTCATTTTGCAAGAGCAATAATGTGGCGCGGCTCAAAATTTTTTTATTTCCGCCGCCGGAGCGCGGCGCTTTTTCGGCGTTATACAGAGCCGCTTCCGGACGGGCGCGGGCCTTTTCGCCAGCGTGAATTTCGGCAACAACACAGGGTATTTCAGCAAGGTTTGTTTATTGAAAAAAGCGTGATTTTACGATATACTAAAAATAGGGAAAAAGTTATTTTAATGGCGCAAAAGGAGAGAGGCGAAATGAAAAAAGGCATAATTACCGCCGCGACAGCCCTTATTATGGCATTGGCGGCGTTTTCTGTTCAGGCGGAAAGCTACGATTCGTACCTGACGCGATATCAAAATATGCCCGTCGGCAGAACTGAGACGTCGGTTCGCGGTCAAAATCTTATGGGATTGGGACAGGCGGACTATACGGTGAACGTGGACGCCGATGGGTTGTACAATATCAGCCTCAGCTATGCCGCCACACAAAACACCAACCGCTCTATCCTTACGGGGCTTATGATAAACGGCGAATATCCCTTTGACGAGGCGGCCGAGATCGAGCTGGCCCGGGTGCATAAGGACGAAGGCCCCATAACCACCGACGAGAACGGTAACGAGCGCGCTCCCCGTCAGGAGCCGGTATATACTGAACAGACCCAGCCGCTCCAAAGTACCTCGGGTTATTACAACGGCCCCTACAAATTTTATCTAAAGCAGGGAGAAAACACCGTGACCGTCGCCTCGAACGGGGCGGAGTTCTCCCTTTTGGGCGTGACTCTCAGCCCGGCGGAAGATGCTCCGGCCTACAGCGAATACAAGGGCAAGGATAAAAAGGCGTCCAGCGGTCGGCTCGTCAAAATTCAGGCCGAGAACGCCGCCCTTAAGTCCACCTCTATGCTTTACCCTACCTACGACAGGGTGAACTTGGCCACTGAAAGCTCTGACGGCGGAAAGAACGATCCGGCAAAAATACGAGTAAACACCGGCGGGGGCGATATGTGGAAAAGCGCCGGTCAGTGGATGAGCTGGGAGTTCGATATCCCCGAAAGCGGCTGCTACTGTCTGGGCTACAAGTTCCGCCAGAACTACAAGGACGGCCTTTTCAACTGCCGTGACTTTTATATCGACGGGGGACTGCTCTTTCAGGAAATGGCGGGGCGCACCTTCAGCTATGACGACGAGTGGCAGATGGGGGAGATAACCGATGCGGAGGGTCAGCCATGCCGGATTTATCTGGAAAAGGGCAGACACGAGCTGCGGGCGCAGGTCTCCATGGGTCCTTTGGCCGACAGCCTGCGCCGCGTGGATCAGTGCGTTCAAGAGCTGAACGACTTATACCTAAAAATAATTATGATAACCGGCACCGAACCCGACAGCTACACTGATTTCTTCCTCAGTGAAAAGATAGACGGTCTTGAGGAGACGCTGGTACGTAACCGTGACCGGCTCAAGGCCGAGCTTGACAGCATCCAGCAAGTGACCGGAGGGAAGGGCAGCGCCACGTCGGCGGTGGACACTCTGTCGGTGCAGCTCGATCTGCTCTGCGAAAATCCCGAGGAGATACCGGCCCGTCTTTCCGCCTTTAAAAACAACATCAGCGCTCTTGGCACTTGGATGATAGATATGCAGGAGCAGAAGCTCCAGTTGGATTACCTCTATTTCCGCTCTCCCGACGTAAAGACCCCAAAAGCGGGAGCGGGCTTCTTTAGCCGGGCGCTGTACAGCATAAGGCGCTTTTTCGCTTCCTTTGACGACAGCGCCGGGGCCGTCAGCAGCGGCGGCAGCGTCAAGGTCTGGCTCAGCGGAGCCGGCCGCGACCAGGCGCAGGTGTTAAAGGATCTCATAAACGAAAGCTTTACCCCGAAAACCGGAATACAGGTGGATCTGGAGCTGGTGCAGGGCAGCCTTATAGAGGCCACTCTGGCCGGAACAGGGCCAGATGTTGCGCTGCTGGTGGCCGAGGATCAGCCTGTGAATTTCGCCCTTCGCGGCGCGCTTCAGGATCTGAGCGTGTTTGATACCTATTCCGACGTGGAAAAACGCTTCTATCCCTCGGCGGTGGAGCCTTTCCGCCTGAACGGCGGGGTGTACGCCCTGCCCGACACCCAGGTTTTTGATATGCTGTTTTACAGAACCGACGTTTTCGCCAGCCTTGGCATCAGCGCGCCGAACACCTGGGACGATTTTTATGCCATACTGCCCATTATCCAGCGCAACAACCTTCAGATAACCACCATGGATCTGTTCCCGACGCTCCTGTTCCAGAACGGCGGCTCTTACTATAACGAAAAGCAGACCCGGGCCATGCTGGACAGCGAGGAGGCCGTCAAGGCCATGGATACCTATACGGCCCTTTACCGAAATTACGGCTTTGAGGTCAAGACGGATTTCTACTCTCGGTTCCGCAGCGGCGAGTTAGTTATGTCCATCCAGCCCTATCAGATGTACAACCAGCTCGTTGCCGCCGCCCCCGAGATTAGCGGCCGCTGGGCCATGACGCCCATCCCCGCCACCAAAACGGACGCGGGACTGGATCGCAGCCAAGCCGCGGCAGTGACCGGCACCATAATGCTCAAGTCCGCAAAGGACCCCGAGGCGGCCTGGGATTTCATGGACTGGTGGAGCAGCGACGAGGTCAAAGCCCGTTACGCCATGGAGACCGAGGGCCTGCTGGGCGCCAGCGCCCGTTTTACTCCGGCAAATAAAGAGGTGCTGCCCATGCTGCCCTGGCCTGAGGAGCAGCTGGCGAATCTCCAGCTTGCCCAGAGCGGGGTCAAGGGGATTCCCCAGATACCCGGCAGCTACTACACCGCCCGGGCCATACAGAACGGCTTCCGCAGCGTGGTCTACAACGGCGAGTCCGTGCGCAAAGCCCTGGGCGAGCAGAATGAAATGATAAATTATGAGATAACTAAGAAGCGGGCCGAATTTGGTCTGCCGGTGGGAGGTGAAGATGATGAGTAAGCTGAAGGAGAAGCTGAACTGGGCCTTTCGGGTGTTTTTCCCAAAGCCGGTGAAGCAGACCAAGAGCCTTAAGACCAGAATACTGCAAAATAAGATCAGCTACGCCATGCTGGCCCCGTATTTCATACTTTTCACGATTTTTACCGTAATACCTGTCATAGCGTCCATAGTGCTGGGCTTCACCTACTTCAATATGCTTGAGCCGCCCACCTTTGTGGGGCTGAGCAACTACATTTCCATTTTCCTAAACGACGAGATATTTTTGCTGGCGGTCAAGAACACTATCATCTTCGCTTTTATAACCGGCCCCATCAGCTATATTCTCTGCTTTGTCCTGGCCTGGCTCATCAACGATCTGCCAAGGTTCTGGCGAACCTTTATGACGCTGGTGTTCTACGCTCCGTCTCTGTCGGGCAACCTGTACATGATTTGGCAGTACATATTCTCCGACGATCAGTACGGACTGGTGAACTCCTTCCTTATGACCTTTATGGATCTTGGGATCATAAAGGAGCCAATAAAATGGTTCACTGATGAAAAATACATCATGATAGCCCTCATCATCGTTCAGCTTTGGCTGAGTCTGGGCGCGGGCTTCCTGGCTCTGGGCGCGGGCTTCAAGACCATTGACCCCACTATCTACGAGGCCGGGGCCATCGACGGCATACGCAACCGTTTCCAGGAACTGATATACATTACCGTACCCTCGATGAAAAGGCAAATGCTGTTTGCCGCGGTAATGCAGATATCCTCCTCCTTCGCGGTGGGTAATATATCCATTGCCCTTTGCGGCTTCCCAAGCACCAATTACGCGGGCCACACCATAATGACCCATATCCATGATTACGGCACTGTGCGCTACGACATGGGATACGCCTGCGCTCTGTCGGCGATACTGCTGGTGGTAATGCTGATAATGAACAAGCTTATAACCTCCTTATTGATGGAAAAGGATTGAGGTGAGGGAAAATGAAAGCTAAAGTAAAAAAGACGAAAAAGGTCAACCGCTCCTTGGGCGGCAATATAATACTGTTTACCTTTCTGGCGCTTTTGGGCGCGTTTATGGCCTTGCCGGTGGTCTACACAGTAGTCCAGGCCTTCAAGCCAATGGAGGAGCTGTTCGTGTTCCCTCCCCGGTTCATGGTGGTCAACCCCACTCTCAAGAATTTCAGGCTGATAGGCCAGCTTACAAATAACCTTTGGGTACCCTTTTCCCGCTACATCTTCAATAGCGTCTTTGTCAGCGTGGTCGGCACCTTGGGCAATGTGTTCATCGCCTCCATGGCGGCTTATCCGCTGGCCAAGATAGACTTCCCCGGGAGGAAGCTGCTGTTTAAGCTGGTAACTGTGGCGCTGCTGTTCACAGGCGGCGTGCTGGGACTTGCCCAGTACATAATCATGGCCAAGCTCCACATGATAAACACCTATTGGGCCCTTATCCTGCCCTCGGTGGCCTCAACCATGGGACTCTTTCTTATGAAGCAGTTCATGGAGGGAATAAACGACTCCATAATAGAGGCCGCCCGAATAGATGGAATGAACGAGTTTAAGATCTTTTGGCACATAGTTATGCCCAACGTAAAGCCCGCGTGGCTCACCATGATAATTTTCGCTTTTCAGGGTATGTGGGGCATGACCGGCGGCAACTTCATATACAAAGAAAGCCTTAAGCTTTTCCCCACGGCCCTGGCCCAGATACAGGCCGGGGGCATCGCCCGGGCCGGTGTGGCCGCCGCGGCAAGCCTCATAATGTTTATACCTCCGGTGCTGCTGTTCCTTGTGACCCAGTCCAGCATTATGGAAACTATGGCCCACGCCGGTATAAAGGAGTGATGGCTATGAAAAAAACGATCGTTATTCTGGCGCTGTTGCTGAGCCTGGGACTTAGGGCCTCGGCGGATTACCGCTACAACGGCTTCGACGAGCCTGTATCCACCGCCGCCAGCTTCACTCCGGTCAAGGCGGTAAACGGCATGAGCCT
>CANQKL010000052.1 GCA_947624455.1 uncultured Clostridia bacterium | reverse complement strand
GCAGAGCTTTCACCGCGTCAAGCTTGACTTACTTGTTAGCCTGGGCCTGTACGCAGGTGATGGCAATCACGCCAACGATATCTTCGGCCTTGCAGCCGCGGGATAGGTCGTTGACGGGCTTTGCTATGCCCTGGGTGACCGGACCGTAAGCCTCAGCCTTGGCAAGACGCTCGACCAGCTTGTAGGCAATGTTGCCCACGTTAATATCGGGGAAGATAAGAACGTTGGCCTTGCCCGCGACAGGGCTGCCGGGAGCCTTGGAGGCGCCAACGCTGGGAACGATGGAGGCGTCAGCCTGAAGCTCGCCGTCGATGTTGAGCTCGGGAGCCTTTTCCTTAGCGAGCTTGGTGGCGAGGGTCACCTTATCTACCATTTCGCTCTTCGCGCTGCCGTAGGTGGAGTAGCTTGTCATAGCGACGCAGGGTTCCTTGCCGAGCAAAGCTTTAAAGCTCTTTGCGGAAGAAACGGCGATCTCGCTGAGAGCTTCGGCGTCGGGATTCTCGTTAAGGGCGCAGTCCGCAAACAGGAACACGCCGTCCTCGCCAAACTCGCAGTTGGGCACACATTCGATAAAGAAGGTGGATACCAGCTTTGTCCCGGGAGCGGTTCTAACTATCTGAAGGGCCGCACGGAGAACGTTCGCCGAGGCGTTGCAGGCTCCGGCCACCATACCGTCGGCATAGTCCAGCTTGACCATCATGCAGCCGAAGTACAGAGTGTTCTTCATAGTTTCAACGGCTTTTTCAGGAGTCATGCCCTTGGCCTTGCGCATCTCGTAAAATTTATTCGCAAAATCGTTGAATCTCTCATCTTTTTCCGGATTAATGAGCGTCGCGTCAGAAATATTTAAATTTTCTTCATTTGCCATCTTGCAAATTTCATCAATATCGCCTAAAATAATAATGTGGGCGATACCCTGCGCGAGAGCGGACGCCGCGGCGCGAATGGTGCGGATGTCGTTGCCCTCGGCGAGAACGATGGTTTTCTTGTCAGACTTGGCACGTGCTATCACGTTTTCAAGGAAATTCATATAAATACGCCTCCAAATTTAATTTTTTATTTGTTTCCATTATATAACATTATTTTTAATATTTCAATACCCTTTTTAGATTTTTTTAACATAGGAGTGAATGTTTTATGACAATCAGAGCGACTATCGCGGAATTCAACCCCTTTCACAACGGTCACAAGCATCTCGTTGACAAGATGAGAGAAAACGGCGGGGTTACGGTGGCTATCATGAGCGGCAACTATGTGCAGAGGGGCGGCTGTTCCGTTTATGACAAGTTCACCAGGGCGCGGGTGGCGGTTCAGTGCGGGATAGATCTTGTGCTTGAGCTGCCCCTGGTCTACTCCCTGGCCTCGGCGGAATATTTTGCCCGTGGCGCGGTGGACACGCTGACGGCGTTCGGCGTGATCGACGAGCTGTGGTTCGGCTCCGAGGCAGAAAAGCTGGACGGTCTAAATGTGATCGCCGACCTTCTCATAGAGGAGCCTGAACAGTTCAAGACCGTTCTATCGGAGAACCTGCGCCAGGGGAGGGGCTTTGCCGCCGCCCGGAAGGCCGCCGTCCAGGCGGTATTGGGGGAGACGGCTGACCTTATGGATGAACCCAACAATATACTTGGCATAGAGTATCTGAAGGCCATAAAGCGCGGCTCCAGCCCCATTGTTCCGGTGACTATACCCAGGGCCCAGGTGGGTCACGACAGCGACGAGAGAGGGGAGAACGTAGCCAGCGCCCGATCCCTGCGCGAAAGCATGAAAACGGGCGAAAGCATCGAGAGCTATGTACCTTATCCCACTGTTTTTGAACCGGTTTTCAGCAAACGCTTTGACCAGCTTATATCCTACCGGCTGAAAATAGCCTCCCCCCAGGAGCTGATGGCCTTGCCCGACTGCAATGAGGAGATAGCGATGCGGTTGCTGCGGGCCGCAGGCTCCAACACTCTTGAAAGCATAATCGCCGCCGCGCACACAAGGGCCTATGCCGACAGCCGCCTGCGCCGGATACTGTTCAATCTGATACTGAACAACCGTAACAAGGATTATCTGGAACCCACCTATGTCCGCGCCCTGGCTTTCAGCAAAAAGGGAGCGGAGGTGCTGCGCATGGCCGACGGGAGATCCAGCCTTCCGGTGGCGTCCAGAGGCGGGGCGCTGAAGGATCATGAGATATTCCGTCAGGAATGTCGAGGCACCGATGTGTACAATCTGGTCATCGGTAGGTTGGGAGGAGAGGAATTTTTATATGTACCCACCTCTCCGGGGGAGAATGGGTGACAAAACGGCTCCAAATCGTTTAAAAATAGCCCACGGAAAAGGACTTGGCAATTTTCCGTGGGCTATTTTGCGGCGAAATTTTGAAGGCCGGTTTACCGCCGCCTTGTCAGGCTTACGCCTTTTTCCCAAATATCAAGCTTTTGACCGTCTCTGGAGTTGAGGGTCAGACGGGCGCTGCTGTCGGGGTCTATGCCGACCGTACAGTAGTCCAGACCGGAAAGTTGAGTCCCATCGTAGGAGCTAATCTCGATAACGACAGTCCGGTACGCTTCGGTATTATTTAGGAGCTGGAGCTTTATGCAGCCGCCTCCGTCGAGGCTGACCTGGGGCCCGTTCCCCACAAAAGCGTCGAACCGCCTGTCCTTGAGCGCTCCCGTGGCAGGGTCAAAGGCCATAACCTCAACGCTGTCGCTCGGAACCACAAATTCCGCCTTTAAGTTGTCCATGGAGACTTTGCGCACGGCTGAGTATAGAGGTTCGCCGCTTTGACTGTAGGAGGTGACCGCCACCATACAGTCCCGGTTGAGATAAACGCAAAGCGAACCGTCCGACAGCACGCAATCGTTTATATAGCCGTCGTTGAAGGCGGCTCCTTCCAAAGCGGCGGTATTTTCGTTTTGACGGAAGCGGTCATACACCTCCTCCGCGTCCATAGCGTGGGAATAAAGGGTGAACTCGTCTATCGTACCCCTGAAATTAGGGCCGTCCCAGAGAGATTTACCGATATAACTTTTTACGGCGTTCCCAAGGTCGGAAACCTCGACGCCCAGATCGTCCTCGGCGACGAGCAGGCCGTCCACGTACATTTTGTAACGGTGTCCCTCGGCGGTTATCACTATGGACGCGAACCGCATACTCTTTATGCCCGGGGCGGTGACGAGATCTTTTTCCCCCGAGGCGCCGCTTTTGGTTACAGCCGCCCGGAGGAGGTTGGTTCCGGGAGTGGAGGTGTTCAGGGAGAAATATTCTTCCGCCGAATTGCCAAAGCAGAAAACAGATTGCTCGGCCGTATTCGTCCAGGGCGTCAGCCGCAGCGCCAGAGTGAACTGGTCAAGGCCGGCGAACAGTCCCTTTGGCAGGTCGATATAGTCGCCGCCGTCAAAGTTGCCGTCGGTCAGGTCGCCGTGTATGACTCCGTGATTGCCGCTGCCGCTTTGGTCGGTAATGACGCCCGTGTTAGCCTCTTTGGGCAGATAGGAAAGTATCACGTCTCCGCCTCCGCCGTTTCCACGTCCAAGGGCGGTAAATTCAAAGCTCCGGACAAGGCCGCGGTATCTGCCCGTAAGGGTGATTTTTGTGTCCTCGGCGGGCCGGGTCAGCACGCCGCCGGAGGAAAGCGCCTTTTCATTGTTAGACGTCCATTCCACATCCGCTCCTCCCGGAACGGCGGAGAGATCCAGATCGCTGACCAGCAGAGCCGAGGGGAAGGAATAGGCCTCAAAGCGGACGGGAACCACCTTTTCCATGAAATTGGCCATTATTTCCTCAGCCGTAAGGGCGCGGTCAAGAACTTCCACCTCGTCTACTCCGCCGGAGAGGGCGTCCGCGCTCCAATACGTGACGCCAAGATAAAGCTCACCCGGATCGCTGACAACGGTTCCCTCGCTGACCGCCTCTCCGTCCACATAAAGGCGGCCAATGCCCTTATCCTCGGTGTAGACCACGTATACCCACTGGTTCATGACGTTTTTCGCCGTGGTGGGCCGCTTGCTCCAGCCCTCCCGGACCCAGAAGGTGGGAACCCCGCCGTTAAAGATGACGCCGGTCCAGTTCTCGTTTTCAAAGGAACCCATGTTCTTGAAGAACAGAGTCCTGTTGTCCCCGCCGGAGGTGACCTTTACCATAGCGGAAGCGGTGAAGCTTTCGCCCACAGCGCCAAGACTCAGGCCGCTTCTCCCGTCCAGAGCCAGCCCTTGGCCCTTAAACCCCTCGCCGTAAGCGGCTTCGCCGCCAGCTTCAAGGGAATTTGTAACGGTCTTAAGCCCGTCGAGGCCGCTTTCAAAGCCGTAGCTTTCGGCAAAGGCGGCTGTCGCCACGGCCAGTATAGATACCGATATAAAAACAAAGATCAGTTTTTTCATTACTTTTCACCTCCGAATGTGACCCTCACCGTTCGTCCAAGGCAATGTATTTCGTAATCTCCGGGAGCTTCGGGGACAAAGCTGTAACTCAGGTTCCCCTCTTTATCGGCGCTGGCAAGGCCGACATGGGCGCCGAGGGGGCCGACGGCGGTAATTACCGCCGTGATCTCAGGCTGGCCAACGGCCGAGATGGTTATCCTTCCATCCAGCTCACGGGCGTGGACAGAAGCCGGTTTCCTTGCCAGGCTAAGATCAAAGACAGCCGGTACGCTGGAAAGGACGATATTGCCTCGTCCGTCCTCGTTCAGGAACTTACCCGTCTCTGACAGGCTTTCAAAGGTGACGCCGCCTTCGGCTTCGTTCATTACGAAGGTTCGGGCCGTTCGGGACTCTTCGGTACCCTCGCCATCGTGGAGGAGCCGCGCAAAGCCCCTGAGGTCAGTGATAAAATAGCCCATCTTGTTTACCGACTGGATGGAAACGTGGTTTTCACCGGGAATCACGCCGGGAACTATTTCCCACTGACCGTCGGTTTCATACGTCGGATCGCCGCCCAGCTTAAGCATACCGGCCATTGGATACTCCGAGTCGGCGTGAGAGTTAGCGAAATGATTGTGGAAAACCGGCCTGCCGCCGAGAGAGATTGTATACGCTTCGCCGTCAAGGCCAACGCTGCTTTCCTCAAGTTGGGCGACGCCGCCCGTTTCGTCGAATACAAGCCGGTCGATACATACGCTGCGCAGATACCCTCCGCCCCTTTCCTGGGCGCCGGTGTGATAAACTATGTATGTTTCGCCCTTAAAATCAAATATTGCGGGATGGTTGGTGTTGCTGCTGGCGCCCACATCCATCACAAGCCCGCCGTACTCATAAGGCCCCCGGATGCTTTGGCTTGTGGCATAGCTCAGATCCTCCCGCCAGTTGCTGGCGAAGAACAGGTAGTACAGGCCGTGGCGTTTGTATATCCACGGAGCTTCAGTGTAGCCGGCGGGCATATTCTCGATGACGATCTCGCTGATGTCGTCACCGTCTATTTTGCCGTCGCCGCTGAGATCGGTGAGATTTATCATATCGGGTTCCAGCTCGGCTATGTAGACATTGCCGTTGCCCCAGCACAGGTAGCGGCGCTCGATCCCATCTCCGTCAGTTTCCACCCATACGGTGGGATCTATGTCGTCCCAGCTTACGTTGCCCTTCGTCCAGCCGGGTTCAATGAGCTTCGAGCCGTTCCGAGCGTCAACGAACGGCCCGGTGGGACTGTCGGATACTGCCACGGAAATGCCGGTGGCGTTTTTGCTGTTGTAGAAATAATATTTTCCCCCGTGCTTTATTACCTGACTGGCCCAGGCGTCGTTAGGGCTGCCCCAACTGAAATCCGCCGCCCTCAATGGAATGCCCTCAAATTTCCAGTTCACCAAGTCGGTGGAGGAATAGCACAGGTAGTCGGGCATATTGTAATAGCTCCCGTCGCCGGTGTCGTGACCGGCGTAGAGATAGACGGTTCCGTCGTCGTCCAGCAATACCGCCGGGTCGCCGCAGTAGACCGCCGTCTCGCTGCCGCTCTCGTCAACGTAGGCGGATATTTCCGGATTAGAAGCCGAGGCCGCGGAGGTAATCAGACCTGCGGATAGCAGAAGGCTCAGCAGCTTTTTCACTTTGCATCTCTCCTTTGTCGTTATATTAATTTTTTTATACTATTTTATACTGTTGCTCTGTCCTGACCGCTTCGGAATTCCATAGGACTCATGCCTTCATACCGGCGGAACATGGAGCAGAAGTAGCTTTCGCCGCTGAAACCGCACATCAGAGCCACTTCCTTTATCAATAGGTCGGGATCGCACATCAGCAGCTCCTTACTGTGGCGGACGCGGGTGAGGTTTATATATTCAAAGACCGTCCTTGAGGTGAATGTTTTAAATATCCGGCACAGGTACTGGGGAGTAACGTCCGCTATGGACGCCAGCTCCTCAAGGCTCAACGCGCGGCCATAGTTTTCGTTTATGAAGCTTATGACCGGTTCAAGCTTTTTGAATTTTTCGTCGATGGAAGCGTTGCCGTCGGAAGAGGCAAGAGTCATAATGCCTAACATTACCTCGTAGGTCATGGCTGAACACTGGGCCGCCGAAGCGGCGCTCCCGGACTCCGCCCGGTACAGCCTGTCTATTCTTCCGACCATTTTCAACGGGTCTGACACCTGGTACAGTCCGGAGCCGCGTAGGTTCATAGTCTCGGTGAAGAAGCTCTCGATCCCGCTGCCGCCAAAAATCACCCAATCGGTTTTCCACACTCCCTGGGTGCGGTGATATGAGTGAGGTTCGCCCGGGAAAAACAGTATGCCCTGGCCTGGACTAACGGTATAATGTTCGTCGCCCAGGAACAGCTCTCCCTGGCCCTCCCTGCACTGAACCCATTGGTACTGGGAAGAGCCGCAGGGCCGCAGCACATCCTCCTGGATATAGTCGACGCCGACCCCGGCCGCGTAAAAGGGAAGTCTTTCATCTATGCCGAGGACTATTGGAAAAATCATATTTCTATCCGCCATTTTTTCACCTCCCACGCTTTTATTATACAGCCGTCCCAATAATATGTCAATATTAATATTCTTATATCGAAATTAAAATTCTTTGATTGACACCTTAATAGGCAAGGTGATATAATTACAATATAATAAAACATATTTGTCAAAGAATAAAAGCTGTAATACGGAGTGAGAAAAATGAAAAAAATAAAATTCACGCTGTGGCTGACCCTGCTTTTGGGGCTTATGTTCGCGGCGGCACAGACGGAGGCTGAAACCTTGAACGACAGAGAAATCATGAACTTTTACACCGGCTGGCTTTATTCGCCGACGGATTATCAGAACGGGCATCTGTCCCTTTTGGACGACAGCGGCTTTGAGAGGGTGAGCGTCCCCCATGCGAACGCTGTCCTTGACAAGCATAAGGGCGACGATTTTCTTGACCAGATAGAGAAATATCGCTTTGTGTCCTGGTACAGGCGTCATTTTACCTTGCCGGAGAGCTATGAGGGTAAGCGGCTCCTGCTGACGTTTGAGGGAGTGGCCACCGTGGCCGACGTCTATGTAAACGGTAAATTGGCGGGCAGCCATAAAGGCGCCTATACCGGCTTTACCTTTGATATTACGGACAACGTAACGTTTGGCGCCGATAACGTTATTGCCGTACGTGTTGACAGTACGCGGCAAACCGGCGTTCCGCCCGAGGGCGGCCAGGTGGATTACTGCGTTTTTGGCGGTATCGTAAGGGATGTGTGGCTCACGGCGGTGAGTCCGGCCTATGTGGAGGATGCTTTCCTCACCACTCCCGACCTCGGCGCCCAGGGCGGCAGGGTACACTCGACCGTCGCCGTGCGAAACAGCTCCGATACAGACAGGATCCTTTCCGTCAGGACAGTCATACTGGACGCCGACGGCAAGGAGGCCGCTTCGGCCGTTTCGGATGAGAGACGGCTGCAGGTCGGTGCCTCGGCGGAGTTTGAGCTTGACACCGATGAAATAACCGACCCCCATCTTTGGAACGTGGACGACCCTTATCTTTATACTGCCCGGGTCAGCGTGCTTGAAAACGGCTCCAGCGTGGATACTTATGAGACAAAGATAGGTCTGCGCTGGTTTGAGTTCACTGAAACAGGCTTTTACCTCAACGGTGAAAAGCTGATACTCCGCGGCATCAACCGCCACGAACAGTGGCCCTATCAGGGTCGGGCCGTTCCAGACAAGCTTCAGATCAGGGACGCCGACATGGTGAAGGACACGGGCTTCAACGCTGTCCGCTGTTCTCACTATCCCCAGGATCCCTCTTTCCTGAACCGCTGCGACGAGATAGGACTTATCGTCTTTGAGGAGGCCCCCGGCTGGCAGCACATAGGCGACGCGGCTTGGAAAGAGGTCTATAAGACCAATGTGGAGGAAATGATACTTCGAGATAGGAACCATCCCTCCATCGTCACCTGGGGAGTTCGGGTAAACGAGTCCTGGGACGATAGAGAGCTTGTGACGGAGACTTGCGCTATCGCAAAATCTCTTGACCCTTCCCGTCCCACTCACGGCGTTCGGCGGCGCGAAAATTACGACAGCACTGAAATGATAGAGGACATTTTCTGCGATAACTACATTTATCCCGAAGATCCCCGGTTCAAGCCCTTCATATCCAGCGAACACTCTTGGGAGCATTGGACCGACGGCTGCGGCCTGCCATGGGCAACCGACGCCCAGGCCGCCGAGTTCACCAAATCCTTTGCCGATGTGGTGGATTATTACTACCGTAACGATTACTGCCTGGGCGGTTTTGGCTGGAGTATGTTCGACTATGACAACGAGGTCAACTATACAAACACCGGCCACGTTTTTTACAGCGGTATGTACGACATTTTCCGTCTGGATAAGCCGGTTTCCCACTTCTATCGGGCCCAAAAGGAGCCGTCGGAGGCCGTGGAACTTTATATAGCTAACTACTGGACAGCGGATTCCCCCTCTTCTGTGGAGGTTTACAGCAACTGCGATGAAGTGGAGCTGCTGGTCAACGGCCGCACGCAGGGCAAAATTGAGCCTAACCTCTATATGAACGTTCCCCATCCGGCCTTTAAGTTTGAAAACGTGGCCTTTGAGGAGGGAACAATAACGGCCGTAGGCTATATCGACGGAGAGGAGGCCGCCCGAACAGAACGTAAAACTCCCGGTGCGGCGGACAGACTTTCCGTTACGCCCGACTATAGCTCTCTCACCGCCGACGGCGTTGATATGACCTGCGTGAGCGTCGAGCTGCTGGACGCGAACGGCACACGGCTGCCCTATGCGGACAACGCGGTCGTCATTACCCTCGACGGACCGGCTGATCTCATCTGCGAAAGTCCCGTGAAGCTCGAAGGGGGAAGGATCGGCTTTATAGTGAAAAGCCGCTATCACGAAATCGGCAATGTAAAATGCACGGTGACCGCCGATGGCGTCGAGGCCGGGACCTGCGAGATAGAGATAAGGGAGTACGGCGATGAGAACGTGGTTCCTTATTCTCAGGGAAAGGGCAGCGTGGAGCCGTTAGACATTGAAGATATCAACGACACCGATCCCCGCTTTAGCTATAGCTCCGGCTGGCTCTACTGCCCGGAGACCGGCTGCCGAGAGCGTGATAACACCTATGCCAGCGCAGCCGGAGAAACCGCGTCCTTTACCTTCGTCGGCCAGGAGGTACGCTGGTACGGGTCTAAGGCCCCGGCTCATGGGATAATGGCCGTGTCGGTAGACGGAGGGCCGGAGAGTTTTGTTGACTGCTGGGCGCAGGAACGCCAAGACGATATCCTGCTCTGGTCCTCCGGCTGTCTGGGCGGCGGAGAACACAGGCTCACCGTTCGTGTCACCGGAGAAAAGAACGACGAAGCGACCGGAACCTTTATTAATGCCGACCATGTGCGGGTAATAAAAGCATCCTCCGGTTTGGGAGCGGATCTGTCTAGAGACGGCGG
>CANQKL010000051.1 GCA_947624455.1 uncultured Clostridia bacterium | reverse complement strand
TGCCCTTGGACTACGAACGAAAATCACCGCTCGGCGTACCTATGTACGCCGTCGGGAGGGCTTTCTCGGCGGCAGGCTTCGCCTGCCGCCTGCGAGAGCTGATTTTCGTTCGTTCTGCACGATTTTTTTTGACAGCCCCCGTGCCTCCAGATTACATAGGAGATTTTATGTTTTTTATCGAAAGGGAGTTCCCTTTCGAGCTTTCCCCATTGGTCATGGAGTTCCCCCATCGCTCTAATTATTTTTTAATAAATAAAATTAATTTTAAAAAACCCTTGCAACTTTCGGTTTTTTGTAGTATAATAACAATGTCGTACTAACCGGGGAGGCAGCGGTGCCCTGTATCCGCAATCCGCTATAGCGGGGGCTAACTCCCCATTTGAGGCAATTCATCTGTGCAGCAGGCGCCGGTAAGTGGTGTTGACGGTCGGGTCTTGCGCAATATGGACCCGTGAACCTTGTCAGGCGGGGAACCGAGCAGCAATAAGCGGCAACCCATATGTGCCGCGAGGCAGCCTGATCCGAGCTAACTGCGGGCAAACCGTGCGGGGATGGTTGTCGATTTTGGGGTGTACGACATTTTTGTATGTGAAAAACCTGGGATGGGCCTTTTTGGTAAGGCCGCCCGGGACGGCTTTAGATTTTTTCAGAAAGGAGCTTTTGACATGGCGTATCAGGCGCTTTACCGCAAGTGGCGGCCCCTGACCTTCGACGATGTGGTGGGTCAGCGCCACGTCACCGAAACTATCAAAAACGAGGTCAAGAACGACAACGTCGGCCACGCCTTTCTGTTCTGCGGCACCAGAGGAACGGGCAAGACCACTACCGCCCGCATCTTCAGCCGCGCCATAAACTGCGAGAACCCGCAAAACGGCAACCCCTGCAACAAATGCCCCACCTGCCGGGGGATACTGGACGGCAGCATTATGGACATTACCGAGATAGACGCCGCCAGCAACAGCGGCGTGGACAATATCCGCTCCCTCAGGGAGGAGGCGGGCTACACCGCCGCCATAACCAGGTACAAGGTCTACATCATCGACGAGGTACACGCCCTGTCGGCGGGGGCCTTCAACGCCCTGCTCAAGCTGCTGGAGGAGCCGCCCGAGCACGTGAAGTTCGTCCTTGCCACCACCGAGGCCCACAAGGTCATGGCCACCATCAGCTCCCGCTGCCAGCGTTTTGACTTTAAGCGTATCACGGCGGAGGACATCTATGACCGGCTGGAGTACATCTGCGGAGCCGAGGGCATCAGGGCCGAGGAACGGGCCTTGAGGATGATAGCCTCCGCCGCCGACGGCTCCATGCGCGACGCCTTGTCCTGTCTGGATCCTTGCGTGGCCGCGGGCAAAGAGGTGGATACGGACTTTGTGGCGGACTTTTTGGGTCTGGCCCAAGGGGACAGCGTTATCGCCCTGTGTCAGGCTATAGCCGGCGAAAACGCCTCCGCCGCCGTGGAGGCCATCGAGGGCGTCGCCGCCCGGGGCCGTGCGCTGGCTCCCTTTATGGAAACGGTGATCAAGGCCCTCAGAGATATGCTGGTTTTGCGGGCGACGGGGAAGATGAACAGCGACTTCTCCCCCGAGGAGCAGCGCACTCTGCGGGAGACGGCGGCCGGAATCTCCGGCGAAAAACTCATTTATTCCATCAAGACCCTGTCCGAGGCCCTCGCTTCGGCTAAATATACCTCCGTTCCGGCGGTGGTGTTCCAGTCGGCGGCCATAAAGCTCTGCATGGGCCATAACGACGGGAGCTACGACGCTCTACTGGCCCGGGTGGGCGAGCTGGAACGCAGGCTGGCCCAGGGAGCCGTTCCCCAGGCCCCTCCCGCGCCCCAGACCCCTCCCGCTCCCCAGGCCCAGGAGGAACAGCCCTTGGAGCCTGAAAAGGAGATATACGTTCCGCAAAGCGAGTTCATAGAAAAAATACGGGACAAGTGGCCCGAGATAATGGACGACATCTTCGCCGACCTTAAGGTGCAGCTTTTCACCTATCTGGAGTCCTGCTCCCTTCGGGAGTACAGGGGAAAGCTGGCCGTCACCCTTTCCGACGACACCTTCCCCGTGTACCGGGACGAGATTAAGGCCAATCTGGACTACCTGAGCGGCCTTATAAAAAAACGCTGCGGCCTGGACTGCGCCGTGACGGTCAAGCGCGACTCCGACTTCGGCGGAAATGCTCTTATGCAGGAATCCGACCCTATGGAGGAGCTGCTTAAACTACCCATAACCGAGATTGAGGAATAATACCGGTCTTTTGTGAAAACGGGCCGTTTAAAAACATTAACGAAAGGATATGATACTATGGCAAGAGGCGGTTTCCCCAGAGGAATGAACATGGGCGGCAACATGAACAACATGATACGCCAGGCCCAAAAGATGCAGGAGGAAATGGCCAAGGCTCAGGAGGCTCTTGAGCAGCAGGAGCTGGAGGCCAGCGTGGGCGGCGGCGCGGTCAGCGTCAAGGTCAACGGCAAAAAGGAGGTCATCTCCGTGACCCTGGCCCCCGACGCGGTGGATCCCGACGACGTTGAAATGCTCCAGGATCTGATAGTCACCGCCGTCAACGAGGCGCTTCGCAAGGCGGAGGAGGCCGCGACCAGCTCCATGAGCAGGATCACGGGCAACCTGAACATTCCGGGCCTGTTCTGATATGGCGGCCGCGTATCCGCCGTCCCTGACGGCGCTCATAGAAGAATTTGAAAAGCTGCCCGGCATCGGTCACAAGAGTGCGGTGCGGCTGGCCTTTCACATGATGAAGGTGCCGGAGGAAAAGGCCCGGCGCTTTGCCCAGGCGGTTTTGGACGCCCGCGTCAGCGTGCGCCTGTGCGAAAGCTGTCAAAACCTGACCGACGAAAGGATTTGCTCCATCTGCTCCGACCCCAGCCGGGACAGGAGTACCATTTGCGTGGTGGAAAGCCCCAAGGATCTGGCGGCTATGGAAAAGACCCGGGAATACCGCGGCCTGTATCATGTGCTGCACGGCGCTCTGTCGCCCATCGACGGCGTGGGGCCGGAGGATCTTAAGATAAAGGAGCTTATGGCCCGGCTGACTCCGGAGGTGACGGAGGTGATTATGGCCACCAACCCCACCGTCGAGGGGGAGGCAACGGCTATGTATCTGTCCCGGCTCGTCAAGCCTCTGGGCGTGAGGGCCACCCGCATCGCCCATGGCATACCCGTGGGCGGCGATATAGAGTTTGCCGACGAGATGACCCTTGCCCGGGCCATGGAGGGGCGAAGGGAAATATAGGGACGGAGGAGCTTCCTTCCGTCCGTCAAAATCCCCGATCCCACTGTTTACCGAAAGGAGATATTTAAATTGTCCTATCCATTACCCCTTGCCGAGGGAGCGCTGGCGCTGGAGGGCGGCGGAATGCGCGGAGCCTTCACCACCGGTGTGTTAGACTATATGCTGGAGAAAAACGTGGTTTTTGACCGGGTATACGGGGTCAGCGCCGGGGCCTGCCACGCTTGCAGCTATCTGTCGCTCCAGCCGGGGCGGGCCTTCCGAGTAGTGGCCGATTACGTCAACGACCCCCGGTATATGAGCTTTTTCAATCTGCTTAAGGGGGAGGATATGTTCCCAGCCGAGTTCGTGTACCACACCATACCGGACGGGCTGGACCCCTATGACTACAAGACCGCCAACGAATACCCCGGCAGGTTTTACGCCGTGACCACCGACTGTAACAGCGGCAAGGCCCGTTACTTTGAGATAAAAGACCTGCGGGGGGATATAGACAAGGTGCGGGCCTCGGCCTCGCTTCCCCTTCTGAGCCATATGGTGAAGATCGACGGCGGGGACTACCTGGACGGAGGCATGAGCGACTCCATTCCGGTGAAAAGGGCCTTGGCCGACGGGGCGAAAAAGTGCGTGGCCGTACTGACCCGGGACGCGGACTACCTAAAGGAACCCAGCGGGGTCTACCGTTTGGCGCGGATAATGACTCCCCGGCACAGGGGCCTGGCGGAGTCCATGAAGAACCGCCACCTCATGTACAACGAGACGGTAAACTATATCAAAAAAGCTTCCGCCGCCGGAGAAATCTTTGTTTTCCGGCCCGAGAAGGAACGCCTTGACGTGGGCAGGCTGGAGAAGGACCGCTCCAAGCTGGAACGGCTCTACGCCCACGGCTACGAAACGGCGGAGGCCAACTGGGAACGAATGATGGAATATCTGAGCAAATAACTGTATAAGGAAGATAAGTATGAAGATCACACCCGTAAAAGGCGCCAACGACTACCTCCCATCTCAGGTGAGGGTTCGGGACAGCGTGCAAAACAAAATCCTCGAGGTTTACCGGGCCGCGGGCTTTGAGCGGATAACCACTCCCATAATGGAGGACATGGAAAATCTGGACAAGAGCGACGGCGGCGAAAATCTGAACCTCATATTCAAGATACTCAAGCGGGGCGAAAAGCTGGACAAAGCCCTTGCCGAGGGCGGGGAGCTGTGCGATTTGGGGCTTCGTTACGATTTGACGCTGCCCCTGACCCGGTACTATGCCAACAACCGGGCAAAGCTGATGAACCCCTTCAAGGTCATACAGACCGACCGGGTCTACCGGGCCGAACGGCCTCAAAAGGGGCGGCTGCGGGAATTTGTCCAGTGCGACATCGACATCATCGGTACTGACAGCCGCACCGCCGAGCTGGAGCTGATATTGACCACTGTCAAGGCCCTCAGGGCCGTAGGCATAGGGAACTTCACCGTCAAGATCAACGACCGGCGGCTGCTGCGGAGCGTGCTTTTGAGCCTGGGCTTTGCCGAGGGGGAGCTGGACGGCGTGTGCGTGATCTTTGACAAGCTGGACAAGATAGGGGTTCAGGGCGTCGCCGCCGAAATGCTGGAAAAGGGCCTGCCCGCCTCCGCCGTGGAGGGGCTGGCGGCCATGCTGGAAGAGGGCGCGGACTTTGAGACTCTGCGGGCCAAGTCGCTGCGGGGGGAGCTTACCTCCGATGCGGTCGAGGATCTGGCCTTTATCATGGACTCCGTTCGGGAAACGGGGGGAGCGGAGATAAGCTTTGACGTCAGCCTTGTGCGCGGTCAGGGCTACTACACCTCCACCGTGTTCGAGGTGGTAAGTCCGGACTTTCGGGGCGCGATTGCCGGAGGTGGCCGCTATGACAGCCTCATCGGCAAGTTTATCGGCGAGGAGGTGCCTGCCGTGGGCTTTTCCATCGGCTTTGAGCGCATCTGCGCCATTTTGGAGGAGCGGGGGGCCTGCGTCTCGGGTCTTAGGCCCCGGCTGGCGGTGGTCTATGATAAGGCCCGCTTTGCCGAGGCCCAGAGCTATGCCGAGGAAAAGCGCGCCGCCTATGACGTTTCACTCTTTGAACGGCCCAAAAAGCTTAGCAAGCTCCTTTCCCGCCTGGAGGAGCAGGGCTATAACGCCTTTTACACCGTTGGCTGGGAGGAAACGGAGCCTCGTGAGCTGGGCGGGCGCGAGTGAAGCCCTCTCCGAAATAGACTAAAGTATTAATAAGTAAAACTCTTGAAATCAAGCTTTTCAGCCTGCTTTCAAGAGTTTTTTTGTGACTGGCTGCCGCTTCCCCAAGGCGCTCAAGCTTGGCCGTCGAGGATATCCTCCATGGCGGCGATGGCGGCGTCGGCCTTCATTTTTGCCACCGGACGGGCCAAGTGACCGTCGGTCTGGGGGTCAAAGCCGCAGACTCCGGCGCAGGGACAGTACTCGCAGCTGAGCCTGCCGTCGGCCTTGACCGGCGAGACCGGAACTTTGCCCTGGACGATGCGGCTTGCGGCGTCGCGTATTGATCTGCGCACAAAGCTCAGCAGAGTCCTCATCTGGGCCGGAGTGACCGTTTCTATGCCGTCGCCGCCGTTCATGCGGCCCTCCACCGCCAGCCCCGCCACGCGGCCGACGCGCTGGGGCAGCTCCTCGCCTATGGGCAGCTCCTCCACAGC
Source organism: uncultured Clostridia bacterium (assembly GCA_947624455.1). Taxonomy (GTDB): domain Bacteria; phylum Bacillota; class Clostridia; order UMGS1883; family UMGS1883; genus JAFLUQ01. The sequence goes on along the minus strand of CANQKL010000051.1, from coordinate 4,115 downwards.
CGGGGCCAGGGTGAAATACAGCGCTCCGGCGGGCCGCCTGTCTGGCCGGGCGGAGGCGAAGCTGTCCATATAGGCGAAAAGCTGCAGCTGCAAGCCCGAAAGTACCTTCCCCAGATCCAGCTCCTTTTTGCTGCTCTTGTAGTCTATTATCCGCACCAGTTCCACCATGCGCTGGGAGCCGTCCTCGTCGGTTATGAGGGCGGCGCGCCTGTCGGCCCGGTCGATGCGGCCGGTGAAGCGGGCGCGTCCGCCGTAGGGCAGCTCGATGAGGGTGGGGGGAATGGAGCCGTCCTCGCCGATGACCACCTCCGCCCCCACCGGTACGAAAAGCTCCTGGGCAATTTGCAGCCGAATCTCGTCCACGCACTTGCGGGCGGCGGCCTCAATGCGCTTGACCGCCGTCATAAGCCGGGGATCCTGTGCTATCTGGCGGCTTATGCCCCGTCTGATCTCGGCGCACACCCCGGCAAAGGCGGCGTCGGCATAGCCGTCGTCCACTTTTGACCAGTCGCCGCCCCTGTCCAGCTCTACCCGGGCGCAAAAGCCGTCGATGATGTTGTGGAGCATATTTCCGCTGTCGTTGAAGTTGATGTTCATGGGTACACGTTCCCGAAGCTTGAGAATGTATTGCAGGAAAAAGGAGAAGGGACAATTGGCGTATGACTCCAGCCGGGAGGGGCTGAGGGCCAGTTCGGAGCCGGTGACCTTTTTCAGCAGCTCCGGCTCCAGAGTTTCCGCCGCGGTCAGGCTCCTGCCCCGGTCGGATTCCAGCCTGCGCAGCCGCGCCCCGTATTCCGGGTCGGCCGCCAGCAACGCCCGCACCACTTCCCAAAACCTGCCGGGACGCCCCTCTCCCAGAGCCGTACCCAGCTCCAAAAAGGCGGCTTCCCTTGTGGCGCAGAGAAATTCCCCGTGTATGGGGCTGAGATCCTGAGTCTCCCTCAGCCGGGGGAAAAGCTCCCTCACCCGCTTTATAACCGGTCCGGGCCGGAGGTTGCGCCCCTCGGGCAGGCCCAGGGCATAGCTCAGATAAAGCCGCTCCTCCGGGAAGGAGAGGGCGTCGTAGACTATGAGCTTTTCATTTTCGGCCTTTTCCGCCGCGGTGGGCGGCAGTTGGATGCCCCAGTCCTCCATGAGAGCTTCGGCCTCGTAGTCCGAAAAAATCGAGCTGTTGGCAAAGGCCCGGGGAAAAACGTCCTCGTTCAGCCCCAGCACGAAAACAAAACGGTCCCTGCCGCCCTTCATTCTCTCTATGTCCCCGTAAATGACGCTGTCCGCCACCGGCGGCACCGTCCCCACCTTTACGGCGGCGCAGGCGGTCTTTACCGCTTCGTAAAGGCCCGCGCTGTCAATGACGCTCTGCCCGAAAACGGTGCAAATGTCGTCCAGTATGTTCATGAGCAGGTTGTACACCTGCCGAGTCTCGGCGGCTCCCCGCTCGTCGCCGTTCTCCTCCTGGAGCCTGGCGGCGGCTTCCGCCTTTTCCTCCAGGCCCGCCGACCGGATGAAGGAGTAAAGGCCCAGAGCGTAATCCCGACCCTGGCGCGGCTCCGACAGGCAGACGCGCAAGGGCTCTATCAGCTCGTACAGCTCTTTCCGCCGCCGGTTTATGGGGGCGAGGTCCTCCGGCTCCGTTTTCGTCCCGTAGTCCAGGGAGCTGTAAGACCCCCGCCGGAAGGTGAAATCCTCCTTCCAGTCCCAGGAGCGGACGCCCGCCTCCACGCAGTAGTCCTCCAGTTCTCCGCAGTCGCCGCCGTGGGGTGCGAAAGGGTTTTTGGCGAAGGCGAACACGTTCTCATGGGTAAAGCCGTGGATCGCCAGCTCCAACGCCGAGAGCAGACAGCGGGAGACGCTGTGTCCCGCCAGCGGCCGGGTCTCGTCGGCAAAGACCGGTATGGAGTAGATGGGGAAGATGCGCCTGATATAGGGGGCGTAGTCCTCCATGTTTCGGACGGCAACGGTGCAGTCCCGGTAGCGGCAGCCGTTTTTCACCAGCCGGGTTATGGATGCGGCGGCGTGGCGGACTTCGTCGGCGGGAGTACGGGCCGCGTGGAGGAAAAGGCTGGTTCCCACCGTGCTTTCGTAGGGGGCCGCGTCCCCGTAGTAGTTGGCGCTCAGGTAGGCCAACGGCCCGGGGCGGCTGTCGCTGTGGCCCAGGCGCGTGAGCTTGAAATCCGTTCCCGCCTCCTGAGCGGCGGAGCGAAGGGAAAAGATCAGCTTTTTCGTGGTGGCGAATTGGGGCGCGTCGTCCCAGACGACAGCCGCTATGACCCGCTCCGCCCGGCGGCAGATGGCCCTGACGCAGTCCAACTGTACCCGGTTCAGGTCGGAGAACCGGCTTATGAACACGGTTCGGCCCTGGAACAGGTCGCAGTCGTCCCGGTCGAGCAGCTCCGCCAGTTCGGCTCCGTCGTCGTCGGCGTCGCTGAGGCCGCCGGCCTCCATGAAGCTGTCGTAGCTCTCGAGAGCCAGCCGGCAGTCGTGTATCTTTTTTTTCAGGGGCGCGCCCTCGGGCAGTCCCTCGTCGCAGCGCAGGAGCTTGTCCGCCGTAACGCCATAGCGTTTGAAGCCGGTTATCAGGGCGCTGACCGTGGGAGCCAGCTCCCGCCGGTTTACCACGCCCCGGAACAGCCGGAAGTCCTTGGGGTCTATGGAGGAGAGGGAGTGCATAACCGCCATTTCCCTGGCGGCGGGGGTGAGACGCTTCTTCCCCGAGGGGAAGCGGGCGCTGAGCTTGTGGTGCAGCCGCTTGAAGCTTAGCACCTCCGGGTTCCCAAGGCCCACCACCCCAAAGGCGGCGATGAGCTTTTCCTCCTCGGAAAAGGAGCTTTGATCCGGCACAATGACAGCGGCCCCCATGGGGGAGCCGTCGTTGAAGCGTTTCATAAGCCGGAGCATTTCCGCCTCCAGCGCGCCGTGGCTGGGGCAGGCAATCACGGTCATGCCCATGGGGAAGCCTCCTTTGATGATTTTTTACTGGGTTATGGCGTCGAATATTGCCTCCATGGCCGCCGGATCGCAGTCCTCGACCTGCCCCTTGTCGCACAGGAGCGCAAAGGCCGGGTCGATGGGCAGCCGGGTACGGGCCTTGACGCCGCAGGCGTCGGCAGTCTCGTTTAGGCGGCTGGGGCCAAAAATGCTGTGCTCTCCGCCGCAGTCAGGACACTTGAAATAGGAGTAGTTCTCAACCACAGCGAGAATAGGAATATTCATTATTTCAGCCATATTTACGGCCTTGTCCACGATGGTGGACACAAGCTCCTGGGGAGAAGTGACCACAACTATGCCGTCCACGGGCAGGGACTGGAACACCGTCAGGGGTACGTCGCCGGTTCCCGGGGGCATATCCACAAACATACAGTCCACGTCGCCCCAGATAACGTCAGTCCAGAACTGCTTTACCGCGCCGGCGATGACCGGACCTCGCCAAATGACGGGCTTGGAGGGGTCGTCTATCAGCAGATTGAGGGACATGATCTTGACGCCGGTTTTGGATACTACCGGGTAAAGGCCGTCCTCGCCGCCTTGGGCGCGGGTTTTTATGCCAAAGGCCGTGGGTATGGAGGGGCCGGTTATGTCCGCGTCCAATATGGCGGTTTCAAGGCCCCTGCGCCGGGCAAGCACAGCCAGCATGGAGGTGACGGAGGACTTGCCCACGCCGCCCTTGCCGCTGACCACGGCGATGACTTTTTTGATTTGAGACAGGGGATGGGGCGGCTCGATAAGGCTCTGAGGGTCGCGTTTTGAGCAGCTTTCGCCGCAGGTAGAACAGTTGTGAGTACATTCGCTCATGTTAATAATCTCCATTCCGCCGCCCTGCGTCGGCATTAAAAATATCTCTTACCGCAGGGTAAGAATGATAAGAGACCGTTTAGCGTCTCGCCGTTTCCGAACTTCCTTGGGGGGAAAATCGGCGGCGCGTAAAATCCGCCGGAGTTTTAGAGCGAAGCTCACCCTAACTCCGGTTATTTAATTTGGACAGTGTTATCAGATATATTCTTGACAAAATCGACGGGTTTATGAATAAATTTGCTGCGGAAAACGCCTATGACATGGTAATCATATTATAACACAAATTATCGCAGTATGTCAATACTACGCTCTCGTTGGGGAAA
>CANQKL010000050.1 GCA_947624455.1 uncultured Clostridia bacterium | reverse complement strand
TTACGGTAAATACCGGTTTGAAATGGCTAAGCGCGAAAAAGAAAATCGTAAGAATCAAAGGGTGGTGAGCGTCAAGGAAATTCAATTATCACCTACTATTGATACACACGATTTTGAAATCAAGCTTCGGGCGGCAGTTAAATTCCTGACGAGCGGAGATAAGGTAAAATTTATTGTTAAATTCAGGGGACGTCAAGTCCAACACGCCAAGCTGGGCGAGGAGCTGCTGGCGCGTATTCGCGAAGGCATAGGCGATGCGGGCACAGTTGAAAAGAGTCCTAAGCTCGAGGGCAGGAATATGTCAATGGTCGTCTCACCCAAGTGACGCCGCGACGGAAAAACACCTGAAAACTGTAAAGGAAAATTTGAGAGGAGTTGATTTTTATGCCTAAAATAAAGACACACAGAGCTGCCGCAAAGCGCTTCCGTCTTACAAAGTCTGGCAAGGTAAAGAGAAACAGAGCTTTCAAGAGCCATATCCTCAACAAGAAGGATACCAAGCGTAAGAGAAGGCTTAGGAAGGGTACCTACGCTTCCGCTCCCAACGCAAAGGTAATCAAGAAGCTTATTCCCTACAAATAATTTAAGGAGGTATTAGTAATGGCTCGAGTAAAAGGTGCGCTTAACACCAGAAAACATCACAAGAAGATTTTGAAGCTGGCCAAGGGCTATCGCGGCGCCAAGAGCAAGCTTTACAGAGTTGCCAATCAGGCTGTTATGAAATCTCTTTCCTATTCCTACGTAGGAAGAAAGCAGAAAAAGAGAGATTTCCGCAGTATGTGGATCACCCGCATCAGCGCCGCCTGCAAGATGAACGGCATCAACTATTCCCGCTTTATGAACGGCCTGAAGAAAGCCAATATTGAAATCAACCGCAAAATGCTTTCCGAAATCGCTATCAACGATCCCGCCGCTTTCACCAATTTGGTGGAGACGGCCAAGGCCAATCTGTAAATGAATAACGCAAAAAGGCCCCGCAGCGGGCTTTTTTTGCGCCCTTGACAATGGACGAAATCTGTGGTATGATAAAAGCAGCCAAGACGCTTCTATTCGGCTCAGCGGCCCCAAGCAAAGTGATATAGGAGAATCCAAATGTACACCGTAACCTCCCGTGAAAATAAGCTATACAAGCGCATAAAGGCCCTCAAGGACAAGAAACAGCGAGATATGGAGGGCCTTTTCGTTGTGGAAGGACTGCGGGGCGTCAGGGACGCGGTGAAAAACGGCCTCCGTCCGGAAATAGTTATACTGTCCGACGGCATAAAACCGCCGGAGGGGCTGGAGGGCTTTGAAACGGTATTCTTTGCCAAAAGACTTTTTGCCGAGTTGGCCGACACCCAAACCCCTCAGGGCATTATCGCCCTATTCCATATGTCGGCGGCGGGTTTTGACGATTTAACCGACGGAGAAAACTCCTTTGTCATTGTATGCGAAAACGTTCAGGACCCCGGCAATCTTGGGACGATCATCCGAACGGCCCACTGTGCCGGAGCCGCGGGAGTGATCCTGACCAAGAGCTGCTGTGACCTGTTCAATCCAAAGACCGTTCGTTCTACCGTGGCCAGTATTGCCGCTATCCCTGTTATTCGCGGCTTTGAAGCCGCCCAAGCTATGGCAAAGCTGAAGGAGCGGGGCTACAAAATCGCCGTCGGAGCCATGACTGACGGAGCCGTCAGCCTGTACGATGCCAGCCTGGCTGGCAAAATCGCGTTTGTGGTGGGCAACGAGGGCAACGGAATTACCGCCGAAACATTACAGCTTGCCGATATTGTGGTAAAAATCCCTATGTCCCCCGACTCTGAAAGTCTGAACGTGGGCGTCGCGGCCGCAATAATGATGTATGAAAAAGTCAGATTAAACGGATAAACGATTGTTTATCCGTTTTTTAATGTTTTTATGTGCGCAAAAATAAATTTTTAAAAAAATTTTATTTTTCCTATTTACAAATCAAAAAATTTAGCGTAAAATACACAAGAGACATCTCGAATCTAAGGAGGGTTAAGCCGAATGGCTTCAAAATATCTTGTGATAGTGGAATCGCCGTCAAAGGCGAAAACCATAAATAAATATCTTGGAAAGAATTACACGGTCATGGCCTCGGTGGGCCATCTGCGCGATCTTCCCAAAAGCAAGCTGGGCGTGGATATTGAACACGGATTTGCTCCCAACTACATCACTATTCGAGGCAAGGGAGAACTCATAAGTAAGCTGAAGAAGGCCGCCAAGGCCGCCGACAAGGTCTATCTGGCTACCGACCCAGACCGCGAGGGCGAGGCTATAAGCTGGCACATCGCAAATATACTTGGCATCGACGCCGCCCACGACCCCTGCCGCCTTACTTTCAACGCTATAACGAAGAACGCTGTGACGGCTTCGCTCAAGTCAGCCCGAACCATTGACCAAAATCTTGTGGACGCCCAGCAGGCCCGCCGGGTGCTGGATAGAATCGTGGGCTACAAAATCAGCCCCCTGCTTTGGGAAAAGGTGCGCAAGGGCCTGAGCGCCGGCCGCGTTCAGTCCGTCACCACTAAGATGGTCGTTGACCGGGAACGTGAGATAATGGCCTTCAAGCCCAAGGAGTACTGGACCATAGCGGTCAAGCTCACTGACGAAAAGGGAAAAAACCCCTTTGAGGCTCGGTATTACGGCGTTGACGGCAAGAAAAAGGAGCTTGGCAGCAAGGCCGAGACTGACGAGATCCTATCTAAGATTCAGGGGGCGGACTTCGTGGTGGAGAACGCCGTATATGGCAAAAAAAACCGTCATCCCGCTCCTCCCTTTGACACCAGCACTCTCATTCAGGAGGCAAGCCGTAAGCTCGGCTTCCAGTCCAGGCGGACAATGTCCACGGCCCAAGCCCTCTATGAGGGCGTTGACGTGCCTGGACGGGGGACTCTCGGCCTGATAACATATATGCGTACCGACTCCCTGCGTATTGCCCCTGAGGCTCAGGCCGAGGCGCGCGCATTGATAGGTCAAAAATTTGGTGGCGAGTATGTACCCGCCAAGCCCAACTTCTACCGCAGCGGTCAAAACGCTCAGGACGCCCACGAAGCCATTCGTCCCAGCGTAGTCGATATTGAACCCGACTCCCTCAAGGGTCGGCTCACAAACGACCAGTACCGTCTTTACAAGCTCATATGGGAGCGGTTTATCGCAAGCCAGATGGCAAGCGCCGAGTACAACACTATGAGCGCCGATATAACCGCCAACGGCGTCAACTTCAAAGCCAGCGCCACCGCCGTAAGCTTTCCCGGTTACACCGCCGTCTACAACGATGAAAGCGACGAGGAGGAAAACGAGGGCAAAAAGAGCCGCAAGCTCATCTCCCTGGAGACGGGCAGCCGCCTGAAGGCTGACACAATCACTCCCGACCAGCATTTCACCGAGCCTCCCGCCCGTTACACCGAGGGCAGCCTCGCCAAGGCAATGAAGGAGAACGGCATTGGACGGCCCAGCACCTACGCCCAGACCATCAGCACCATTGTGGGCCGCGACTATGTCACCCGAGAGAAAAAGCTTCTCAAGCCTACTGAGCTGGGCTTCATAGTCACTGATCTGATGGCCGAGAACTTCAAGGATCTGGTGGATGTGGATTTCACCGCCAATATGGAAAAGCAGTTAGATGAGATCGAGGAGGGCGACGTGGACTGGGTAAAAGTGGTGTCGGACTTCTACGGCCCCTTTGAAAAGACCCTCGAAAACGCCAAAGCCACCATTGAAAAGGTGAAGGTTAAGGACGAGGAAAGCGATGAGATCTGCGAAAAATGCGGCCGCAGAATGGTAATAAAGATGGGTCGGTTCGGCAAGTTCCTGGCCTGTCCGGGCTTCCCCGAATGTCGTAACGCAAAGCCCATACTCAAGGATACAGGCGTAAAATGCCCCAAATGCGGCGGACGCATCGTCCAAAAAAAGAGCCAGAAGGGCAAAAAATATTTCGCCTGTGAAAACGCTCCCCAGTGCGACTTTTATCTTTGGGACGAACCCACCAAAACTCCCTGCCCCATCTGCGGCGGCATAATGACACGCAAGTACGTGAAGCACGGCAGCGTTACTACCTGCTCCAACAAGGAATGCCCCAGCAATAAAAAGCCTGAAAAAACGGACGGCGAAAAGAAGGCCGCAGGCAAATAAGCCCTATCGCTAAAATCAACCGCGCCTAAATCGGCGTTGCAAAGAAAAACTCTTGAGATCAAGCTGAAAAGCCTGTCTCAAGAGTTTTTTTGCGAGATTTTTTTCCGAGGTCATTTCTTCGCCGCTCCCTTTGGGTCTATGGGGAAAATAAATAACCGATCCGGGTTCAGCTTTTTCATTTAGGAGGAGCCGGTGAAAAATACGCGCGGGGCCTTACTTAAGCGTCAAGCAGGCGTTCCAGCTCGGCGCGGATCGCCAATATGAACTCGTGAGAATTGACCACCGTGGGCTTTGGCCCCTCCCACAGGGAGGCCAGATCTTTAGTCATCGTTCCGCCCTCAAGAGTGCCGAGGCAGGCGGCCTCCAGCTTGTCGGCAAAATCCACGAGAGGAGCGTTAGCGTCCAGCTCTCCCCTCTTGCGGATGGCTCCGCTCCACGCAAATATGGTGGCAATGGGGTTGGTAGACGTCTCCTCCCCCTTCAAATACTTATAGTAGTGGCGGGTGACGGTGCCGTGGGCGGCCTCGTACTCGTAATTTCCATCGGGACTCACAAGCACGCTGGTCATCATCGCCAGCGAACCAAAGGCCGTGGACACCATATCGCTCATAACGTCGCCGTCATAGTTCTTGCAGGCCCAGATGTAGCCGCCCTCGCTGCGGATAACGCGGGCAACGGCGTCGTCTATCAGCGTGTAAAAATACTCGATACCCAGCGACTCAAACTTAGTCTTATAATTTTTCTCGTATATGTCCTGGAATATGAGCTTAAAGGTCTGGTCATACTGCTTGGAAATAGTGTCCTTGGTGGCGAACCATAGATCCTGCCTGGTGTCTATCGCGTATTGGAAGCAGGAGTGAGCGAAGGATTCAATGGAGCTGTCCTTGTTATACAGGCCCTGAAGCACGCCGGGACACTCAAAGTCATAAATCGTCTCACGAAAAACCGTGCCGTCCTCCCCGGTGAACGCCAGCTCGGCCTTTCCTTTCCCGGGAACCCGGTACTCTGTACCCTTATACACGTCGCCATAAGCGTGGCGGGCAATGGTGATGGGCTTCTTCCAATTTCGGACGGCGGGCTTTACATTACTGAGGAGAATGGGCGCACGGAACACTGTCCCGTCAAGGATGGCGCGGATAGTGCCGTTGGGGCTTTTCCACATCTTCTTGAGCTTATACTCCTCTACGCGCTGGGCATTGGGCGTGATGGTCGCGCATTTTACGCCCACGCGCCACTTTTTTATCGCCTGTCCTGCGTCAACTGTTACCTGGTCATCAGTCTCGTCACGGTGGGGCAGCCCCAGGTCGTAATACTCCGTATTCAGCTCCACAAAGGGCAACAGCAGTTCATCCTTTATCATACGCCAGAGGATGCGGGTCATTTCATCCCCGTCCATCTCCACTATTTTATTTTTCATTTTTATTTTTTCCATCTTTATCTCTCCTCACCTGGAATTATTGGCATAGTAATTCATAAGGCAGCCGTCCAGTATTATATGCTTTTCATCGGCTGTAAGGCCGTTGACATAAAGGGTCAGCGGCTCGGATGAGCCGTCCTTTCTAATGACAGTGGCGGGAATCTCCTCGATACCTTCCGCAATAGCTTTTCGGATGCCAGGGACAAACACATAGTCCCCAGCGTCGTAATTGAATTCGGTGTCGCGGCTGATGGTGAATGGAAGGATGCCCCAGTTGATGCAGTTACTGCGATATCGCTTGGTTGCAAATTCATAGCATATGTTGCCAAAGCCGCCCAGCACCTTCTGACAGGAGGCCGCCTGTTCGCGAGCCGAACCGTCCCCGGGCTTGTTGGCAAATACGCAGGAGCCAAACTGGGTGTTATCCATAAGCTCACCGACATTGCCCACTTTTATCAAAACCTCTACAAGCTCGGCGGGCTTTTCTCCCGCCCGGCGCTGCGCCTCCACCGCTGCCACCGCCTTGCTGCGGCCCACGTACTCGGGTACTCTGCGCGACAGAGCAAACTCGCTCAGCCGGAGAGGATTGCTGCGGTAGGAGCTGGTCTCGCCGGAGGGGATAAGTTCGTCGGTAGTGGTGACCTCATCGTGGATCACCGCCGCCAGCTTCAACAGCAGATTGTCGGCCAGGGGGTACATCTTCGGCCAATCGGTGATATTGGGGCCAAGGCGAAGCTGACAGTCAGGGTCAGCCTTGCCGAAGCCCTGATATACGCGCTTTTCATAAACTCCCTTGTCAAAGGTATAGGTCTTGTCATAATCGGGTATCTCCACATCTGTGGCGGCCGTAAGCGCACCCTTGTTCAGGGCCGCTGAGCTGGCCCTCGCCGGGCTTGGAACCCTCCCGATTGGGGAAGTTACGGGTGGTGTGGCGGATGGAAAGGCCGCTGTTGGAGGGTACGTCTCCGGCTCCAAAGCATGGGCCGCAGAAGCATGGCTTAAACACCGCTCCGGCCTCCATCAGCTTAGCCTGTACGCCGCCGCGCACAAGAGCGAGATTTATAGGCGTGCTGCTCGGGTAGACGGAAAGATTGAAATAGCCGTCGCCTATGTCCGCGCCGTCCAAAATTGCCGCCGCCGCGCAGATATTTTCAAACATACCGCCGCTGCATCCGGCGATGACTCCCTGATCCACCATAAGCTTGCCGTCTACAAGCTTGTCAGTAAGGCTAAATTTCACCTTGGTGCCAAACTGCTCCGCCGCGTCCTTTTCGATCTGACGGAGGATGTCGGCGGCGTTGTGCTGTAGCTCGTGAACGGTATAGGCGTTGCTGGGATGGAAGGGCATGGCTATCATGCACTCAATTTCGCTTAGATTTATTTTTATGACCCTGTCGTAATAGGCTCCGTCATCAGGAGCCATTTCCGCGAAGTCGTCGGGACGGCCGTGTATATCGTAAAATTCCTTTACCTTCTCATCTGTGTGCCATATGGAGGAAAGGCAGGTAGTTTCAGTGGTCATAACGTCTATGCCAATGCGAAAATCCATCGACAGGCTTGCCACGCCCGGGCCGGTGAATTCCAAGACCCGGTTTTTTACAAAGCCGGTTTTAAAGGTGGCGCCCACCAAAGCTATGGCAACATCCTGGGGGCCGACGCCGCTTCTGGGCGCGCCCTCCAGATACACAAGGACTACCTCGGGCGCGTTCACGTCGTAAGTATTCTTCAAAAGCTGCTTTACCAGCTCGGGGCCGCCCTCGCCCACGCCCATCGTTCCAAGTGCGCCGTAACGGGTGTGACTGTCGGAGCCAAGTATCATCCTGCCGCAGCCGCTCATCATTTCTCTCGCGTACTGGTGTATTACGGCCTGATTTGCGGGAACGTATATGCCGCCGTATTTTTTTGCCGCGCTGAGACCAAATACGTGGTCGTCCTCGTTGATCGTCCCGCCCACGGCGCAAAGGCTGTTATGGCAGTTAGTCATAGCATAAGGCAGTGGGAACTCCTTCAAGCCGCTGCCCCGGGCGGTCTGGATAATGCCCACATAGGTGATATCGTGAGAAATCAAAGCGTCAAACTTTATCCTCATCTTATCCCGATCAACCCCGGTATCGTGGGAACGCATTATCTTGTAGGCCATAGTGCCTTCTCTGGCCTCGTCGGGAGCCTTAGAACCCTTTTCCGCTATCGAACCGCCCACAAGGAACGCGCCGTTTTCATACAGTTCAACGCCTTTCATGCTATTCTCCTTCTTTCCAAGCAAAATATTGTGCCGAACATATGCTTTTTCACGTGTTTTCCTCCGTTTCTGAATTTCGCCGTTGAAATCATAGAAATCTTTCTCCTATTATAGCACAAATCTTCCATTATATCAAGACCGGCACAAAAATAATTTTATTTTTAAATTTTCTCTTGACAAGCGCTTGGTTTTTATAGTATAATATCACTGTTGCCGGTGTAGCTCAGTTGGTAGAGCAGCTCATTCGTAATGAGCAGGTCGCAGGTTCGAGTCCCGTCACCGGCTCCACCGCGTCGGAACAAGCTTCGCTGCGCTTGTTCCGATTTTCTTTTGAAAATCGGAACGTGGCTCGCTTCGCTGTTCCTCCTTTTCCCCACAAAGCCTGTCGGCTTTGCGGGGGCCCAAAAACTGCACCCTAATCGTGCCCCAAGCTTTTGTTTCTGCGGCAAGCGAGAGCGTCGGGCCTCACCGCCAGCGGCTCTGTTTCCCCAACAACTCACGCTTAAACACCTTTACCTTAACTTTACCCTCCTCATCAATATAGGCGGACGACACCTGCCGATCATACATATCAAATATTTCACAAAATTTCGCGTCGTTTTCCTCCATATGCTTCCGGCAGTCACGGCTGTCGCTGTAATACATCTGTTCAGCTTTAACGCTGCCGCCATTCACAAAAACCTTGTATTTTATAGCGGGATTCCCAAATTTTATCAACGGCTTATTCTGTTTTTCATATTCCGTCATATTTGCACCACCTTTTTACTAATATAGCACATTATCTCCGAAATTTCAATACTTTTTTACAAAAAACATTTTAAGATTGCATTTTGGGCGGCTATGTGGTATAATACCTTCGTTGATTTGTTGCGCAAATCTAAAAAGCCTCGCTTTTTCCGATCCTCCGGATCGGACTCAGTATTGACGGCTTCGCAAAAATCCCCTTGCAAGCAATGATTTTTGCTCATGGTATAATGCGAGTCGAACGAGAAAGGCGGCAATGCATATGAATACAAAGAAAAAATACAGAAAGACCCTGTTAGCGTGCTATTTGGGCTTTATAACCCAAGCTATCTCCGCGAACTTCATCCCCCTGCTTTTTTTAACGTTTTACAGGACGTACCGCATATCTTTCGGCAGGCTGGCGCTTATCTCCACCTGCTTCTACATAACTCAGCTTGCGATAGATTTTATCTGCGCAAAATTTGTGGACAGGATCGGTTACAGAACTTGCACCGTACTGTCCGAAGCTCTGTCGGCGGCGGGGCTGGCGGGACTGGCGATTTTGCCGGAGCTTTTGCCCCGGCCCTTTGTCGGAATCATAATCTGCACAGTTATTTACGCTGTCGGGAGCGGGCTTATCGAGGTGCTTTGCAGCCCCATAGTCGAGGCTTGTCCCTTTGAGAACAAGGAGGGCATGATGAGCCTGCTCCACTCCTTTTACTGCTGGGGCGCGGTGGGAGTAATTCTGGGTTCGACACTGTTTTTCGCGGTGTTTGGCATAGAACATTGGCGCGTACTTACCTGTGTCTGGGCAGTCGTTCCGTTGTACAACATATACAATTTCGCAACCTGCCCGATAGAACCTCTCGTTGAGGACGGTAAAGGCATGACGGTGGCGCAGCTTTTTAAAACCGGCGTCTTTTGGGCGTTGATACTGCTGATGATTTGCGCCGGATCGTCCGAAGTGGCTATTGCACAGTGGGCCTCCGCCTTTGCCGAGTCCGCGCTGCACGTTTCCAAGACAGTAGGCGACCTGGCAGGCCCCTGCGGCTTCGCGGTCTTTATGGGCATAAGCCGGGTGTTATACGGAAAATTCGGAGAAAAAATAGATTTGACCGCGTTTATGGCTTTTTCCGGCGCGCTGTGCGTGGGCTGCTATCTGCTGGCGGGGCTGGCAAACGTCCCGATTCTGGGGCTTATCGGCTGTATGCTGTGCGGTTTCTCAGTGGGTATCATGTGGCCCGGCTCAATCAGCATTTCATCATCTATCCTCCCAAGCGGCGGAACGGCAATGTTCGCGCTGCTGGCTCTGGCCGGTGATCTGGGGGCTTCGGTCGGCCCGGCAATGGTCGGGGCGGCGTCTCAGAAGGCTGGCGACAATCTCCAGATCGGAATACTTTCCGGCATAGGCTTTCCCATAGCGTTAACCGTGATCGCCCTGCTTATAAAAAGACGGAAGCGAAGGAGCTTGTCGCTCTGACGGCATGGTATAATTTCGTTCATTATTGTCGCCGTAAACGTTTGATGGCGGACGGCCAATGGCCGCCCCTACGAAGGACTGAACCCAGGGGGATTCTTAAGGGGAACCGCAGTTCCCCTTAAGCGCCCTAGGGGGTCCGGGGGCATGGCGAGGCCCCCGGCGCTTTTGGTACTTTTGCCGCGCAAAAGTACATAGAAATAAAAGTTATTGCGACAAACAACGCCGAAGGCGTTTACGAAGTTTTGGGAATATGATAAATTGTGTTGTTGC
>CANQKL010000049.1 GCA_947624455.1 uncultured Clostridia bacterium | reverse complement strand
CGGAGCAGATCCCGCCTATACCGCTTCTGGCCGCGCTCAGCAGCAGGACGGTCACAAATATCCGGCTGAGCTGCTCAAGGATGTTCACGCTCACCGAGCGCATCACCCTCTCCACGCCGGTAAAATAGCCGCCAAACACCGCCGACGCCGAAATGAAGGGCAGGCTCAGAGCCAGTATTTCCAAAGCACTTTGGCAGTCGGCCTCTCCTATCCACCGCTGGCTGATCAGCCCCGCCCCAAAGTACAGGCAGGCCCCGCTGAAAAGGCCGAAGCACAGGGAATACAGGACGGCTGTGCGAACCGTGCGCCTAACGCTGCTCCCCTCCGCCAGGGCCGCCGCCGTCAGTCTTGTCACGGAAAACCTTATCCCGCCGCTGCCCACCGTGACAAAGAGGGTGTACACCGACATTATCAGCGAATAGACTCCCAGCGCCGACGGCCCTATCTTTCCGGCCAGATACACCTGGAATACCAGGCCCACGCCCCGCATCACCAGCGAAGCCGCCGTCAGCAGAAGTGTGTTCACAAATATCCTGTGGGCGTTCTTGTTCATGTAAAGTCTCCCCCGAAAGTATTTGTACAATATATGCCCCGGCTTTCCCTTATAAGCCACTTTTTAATAAAACACATATTCCGACAAAAAAGCGGAGTTTTTTGTTGACATATTTTTGAACCTGTGGTATACTTGTAATGTAATAATACATAATGGAGGGGAATGTCAATGTCCGATTTTCTTGACAAAATGCTGGTCAGCATAAATAAGGGCGTAAACACCGTCAGCGAGGGTTCCAAGAACATCCTCGAGAAGGCCAAGCTCAACACCCGGCTCAAGGAGCTTGATTCGGAAAAGGCTCAGCTTTTCCAGAACCTGGGAGTTTTGGCTTACAAGCTCCAGAGCGGGGGACAGATAAATGTGGAGGAATTTGACCTTGCCTGCGGCAATATTGCCGCCGCCGAGGCCGAGGCCGCCCGCATAGAGGAGGACATAAAAAAGCTGGAGCGTCCCGAACCGCAGCCCGAACCGCAGCCCGACGGCGTGGCCTGCTCCTGCGGATATGTCAATAAGGTCGGCTCCAAGTTCTGCGCTGGCTGCGGCAGGAAGCTAATTTGACAAAGGGAGCGGATTCCGTTTCCCTTTTCCCGTCCCAGGGGTAAGCCCCTTGGATATGCCAGGCACGCCCTGGCCCTTTTTCTGATACCGTAAAAACCTCGGGCGGTTTTGGCGGAATAATTCTGCCCCGCCGCCTAAAAATGGAGGAAATCTTATGAAAAACTGTACTAATTGCGGCGCGCCCCTCTATGAGGGCGACAGGTTCTGCGTCGCCTGCGGCGCTCCCGTCCCCGTTCAGGAAGCCGAGCAGTCTGAGCCTGAACAATCTCAGACTGAGCAGCCCCAGGCCGAACAGTCTCAGACTGAACAGCCTCAGCCTGAACAGCCTCAGCCTGAACAGGCTCAGCCTGAGCAGCCCCAGCCTGAGCTGCCGTCCGTTCCCCGCCCAGCGGCTCAGCCAAGGCCCGCCTTCTGCACCAACTGCGGCGAACGGCTGGAGCCAGGCGTTCGCTTCTGTCCCAGCTGCGGAGCCAGCGTGGGCGGCCCCGGGAAAAAGGCAAAGAAAAAGTCCGGCTCCGCCGGAAAAATTGCCGCCGTTATCATTTCCCTCGCCGCGGCGGCGGCTGTCATCGTCGGCGCGGTAGTGGGAATAACCAGCCTGCTGCGCCCCTCGAGCAAGAAGTTCGTGGATTACAACAAGGCCCTGCTGGTAAAACCTCTGTTCGCCCTTATGGACAAGGTCGCCGACAACAGGGGCCTGTCCTCCGACCTGACTCTTTCCGTCCGGTCCGACGACCCGAAGATAGACAGGTACCTGGACGGCAGCGAGCTTGAGCTCAAGCTGGATCTGGACTCCGACGTAAAGCTGATAAACGCCGCCGTCAGCCTTATGGGCAGCCGCGTGCTGAGCGCGGGCCTGGATTTTGACGGCAAGGACGCCGGTTTTTACCTGCCCGAATGTTCCAACGCCTACTATAAGGCCGACGTGGCCGAAATGATCGAACGCTTCGCGGACGAGCGGACAGCCGACGCTTTCAGGGAATATCTGGGCGGCTCCGGCGGCCTCAAGACTCAGATCGGCGACTGGAAAAGCCTGATAAATTCCTATATAGACACCATCGCCTCCGCCGTGAACAAGCACAACCTGACCGTGGAAAAGGTCAGACGGGGCCAACGCTTCCCCGACCTGCCGGAGCTGGGCCGCGACTTTAGCGGTCAAGTCTTTGTTTTCGAGCCTGACAGCGTCGAGGTCAAGGAGCTGATGAAAGAGCTTGACGACCAGCTAAAAAACGACAAGCTCATTATAGAGCTGCTGAAGGGGCCTGTGGGCGTCATGGACTCCCATCCGGAAAAGGCCGTGAAAAGCGGCGTCAACACTATCCGCGGGTTCATACAGGAGATAAACGACTCCTTCGAGGACGGGGACTTTGTGTGGTATCTGGCGGTGGATGGCGGTAACATAAGGCTTTCCAAAATCAGCTTTAATACTTACGACGGCCACATAGACCTGAGCTACAGCTCCGAGGGCAAGCTTTCCAACGAGCTGGTAACGACCGTCGCGGCGGACTGCGACGGCAGCAGGGCCTTCGAGCTGACTAACAGTTGTTCCAGGGACGGCGGCCTTCTTGACGGCGGACTCACCCTCAGCGTCGAGGACGCCCAGCTGGCCTCTGTGTACTACTCCGACCTGGATCCGGTCAAAAAGTCTCCCCTCTCCCTGTTCTACGGAGAATACGACGTTTCCGTCAACTTCCTTGGCGGTTTCAGGCTGACCGTCGAAAAGGGCAAGGGCGGCGTCGATCACATAATAGATAACGTTAAGGTGTCCAGCCTTATACCGCTGGACATTGCCGACGGCCTTGAGGTTCGGCTCAAAGCCACCGATTCCAGCTCCGCCAAGCGGCAAAAGGGCAGCCGCACAGTGGATATAACCGACTACAGCCAGGACGAGCTGGAGGAGCTTGCCGACGACTTCAACTCCGAGCTGCAAGACATCTTTATGGACGTCAGCGGCAGTCTTTTGAGGTGACATATGGGCGGCGAACCGGTCTGTGTCCTGACGGACATTGAAAAAACCTATGTTTCCGGCGGCCAACCGGCGCTGGGGCCATTGTCCCTGACGGTGCGCCAAGGGGAGATACTGGGTCTGCGGGGCCGTAACGGCGCGGGGAAAAGCACCCTCATGGCGATTATGGCCGGGACGCTGCGCCCCTCCGGGGGGAAGCTGGAATATGGGGCGGGCGTACGCGGCGGAATCGGATACGTCCCCCAGGAGCTATCCCTTTACGGCTCCCTCACCGGGCTGGAGAACCTGCGTTTTTGGGGACTGGCCGCCGGACTCCCGAGCCGGTATATAAAGAAGCGTTCCGCCTGGCTGCTGGACAGGTTCCAGCTTTCCGACAAAGCCCGGGCCAGAGTGGACTCCTATTCCGGCGGAATGAAGCGGCGGCTCCATCTGGCCAGCGCCCTTATGGTCACGCCACGGCTCCTTTTGATGGACGAGCCGACCGTGGGAGCGGACAGCTCCTCGGCGGAGCTTATACTGTCCATGGCCGCCCACGTCAGCTCTCTGGGCTGCGCGGTCGTAATGATAAGTCACCAAACCGGAGAGCTGGAAAGGCTCTGCCACCGTATTCTGACCCTTGAGGCCGGACTTCCCGCCGGTTGGGAGGAGTTGAGATGAAGAGATTCAAAGCCGTCCTTTACAAGGATATCAAGCTGTTTTTCAAGGGGACGTGGGCAGCGGCGCTGTTTTTGCCGCTGCTCCTGTTTGTGTCCCTGAACATCGGGTTAGAGGATCTGAACGCCCAAAGCTATCTGCGGCCCTTTCCCATAGCGGTGCGCGACCTGGACGAAACGGTGCTTTCCCGCTCCCTCATCTCCCAGCTTCGGGACATAAGCCTGTTTTCCCAGGTCAGCATCCTTGAGGACGACGAGTGGGAGATGGGCGAAAACGCCGCCGTCATCACGATACCCAAGGACTTTTTCTACGAGGTCTATGCCATGCGGGAATGTCCGGTCGAGGTGGTTCTAAACGACGCCATGAAGCTGGAATCCACGGCTGTTTCGGATATAATAGGCTCCGCGATGGAGATGATCCGCGCCCGCCAGGCGGTGGGGCGGGGAGTTTACCGTCTCCGTTACGGGCAGCTCACCCCCTCCGTCAGGAGCGTCATGATACGGGAGACCAGCGGCGCCCTTTTGGAGGACGCCCTTGGGCGTCAGGGAGTGTTTGGCGACGAAAATGGCCTTGTCAGCCTGAGATCGGTACTGATGCGGCGGCTGACGGCGGCTGTTTTTGCCATGCTGGCCCTGTTTTTCGCCCTGTCCGCCGCCCGTACCCTGCCGGAGGAGGCGGAGCTGGGTATGCTCGCCCGCTTCCGCGCCGTAGGCGGCAGTCTGGGCGCGGCCCTGCTGTCAAAACTGCTGGCGGCCACGGTAATGCTCCTGCCCGCCGGGGCGTTGGGGCTGTATTTTACCGGCCTTGGCGGCGCGCCGACGCTGCTGGTCGGCCTTCTGCTGCTGTGCTTCGGTTCCTTTGGCCTTATGCTGGCGGTGGTGGTACTCAGCGAAACCCAGGCGGCGGCCCAGGTGGCGGGCAACATGACAATGCTCCTTTCCCTGACCCTCGGCGGGGTCTTGTGGCCCGCGCGGATGCTGCCCTGGCCCCTGGCCGCGCTGAGTCGGCTGACTCCGGCCTATTATGCGTCCCTGACAGCCGAAGCGGCCATGTACGGCTGCGGCATTGGCGAGACGCTTTCCCTGCTCTGGCCGTTGGCGGTAATGGGAGCTTTGGGCTTTGCCGCCGCTGCCGCCGTTCTTGAGAAGCGGGGGCGGGCGCGGGGAGCTTCCCCCTCCGTAGCCGACGAACCCCGTACGCCCTCCAGACTTTCGGGAGTTTTCGGTCGGCTGACCGGCCTGACCGTCTCCAAGCTCAAGGCCATGAGCGGCGGCTGGCGGGGTCTGGCTCTGCTGACGGCGGTATCCCTGATCTGCGGCTTTGCCGCCGCCGGGCTTGGGAGCTGGACGCCCCGGCTGAGCCTGGCGGTTCTCGATCTGGACGGCGGCGAGCTTTCGCGGCGGTTGGCCGACGGCTTGAAAACGGCGGGCCTCGACCTCGAACCGGTCAGTCCCGTCAGTGCGAAGCGGGCCTTGATAACCGGCGGGGCCGAGGGGCTGCTCACTATCCCCTCCGGCTACGGTCAAGCCCTGGCGGACGGCGTTCCCGCCCTGTCCTATGCCGCCGCGGCGGCGGCCTCCTCGGCCCAGGGAGTAAGGGAGATAATCGCGGGACAGGCCGTGGCCCAACGCTGCAAGCTCCAAGCGCCGGAGCTAGCCCGGGAGCTGCTGGGTCGGCCCCTCTCCGAAAGCGAACTCGACCGGTTGGACTCCCTTATCGACGCCGAAGAACAAAACGCGCCCTCCCTTTACAGCCTGACCTCCTCCGACGGCGAACCTCCCAGCGACCCATTTGTGCCGGGGCCGCTGAGCTTGGCTGCGCTGGCGGTACTGCTGGGACTTGTGACCTTTGCCCCGTGGAGCCTTTCCGCCGATGGACGGCGAGTTCTCAGGCGGCTGCGCTCCTTCCCCCTGGGAGGGCTGCTGTACCATGCCAGCGACCTGCTGGCCTTGTTCCTGCTGGGACTGCTGATATTCCTGGCGGCGTTTCTGCCCAGCGGCCCGCCCACAGCGGCCGAAATGGCGACCGCGGCCGCCTACTCACTTTGCTCCGCGGCTCTGGCCATGGCTCTGGCGGGGGCAAGAGGAGCCGAGGGTCAGGTTGACGCCCTCGCCCCCTTCCTCTCCCTCGTGCTTTGCCTTTTCGGGGGCTGCTTCGCGGATCTAAGCTCCCTGTCCCCCGCCATGGAGCGGCTTTCGCTGCTGACGGCTCCGGGACTGCTGCTCCGCCCCGGCACAGGCTCCGCCCTGGCGCTGACCCTGATAGCAGCCGCGCTGCTTGCGCTGGGCGCGCCGCTCCGGCGGAAGTAATAAAAAAAGCTCTTGAACACAGGCCCAAAAGCCCGTTTTCAAGAGTTTTTTTGCGCAATTTTTCCCGAGTTCCCTTTTCAAAGCTCCTCGTCTTCCAAATGGCAGTTTTCCGTGTAGTACCAGTCGTCCGCCAGCTTAAAGGACTCCGCCACAAAGCTGAGATGTCTTTCGGCAAAGCTGCCCGGATTGCCTTCGGGGCTGTAAACTATGGCGGCCACCCCCTGACCGTAATAAAAGATAGTCCTGTCCTTTAGCACGGTCACGCCGTCAAAGCCGTAATTTCCAAAGCTTTTGAGGCTTTTCGGCTCAGGCCCGCCGTATACGGTCTCGCCGTCGTATTTCACCGCGCCGTTCTCGAAGTCCAACTCAAAGAGCATCTTGGTTCTGCCCCTGTCCTCCAGCTCGTCGAGCATGACAGAGTTTACCGTCTCGAAGTCCTCCCTCAACGGCGCAAACCTGTCCTTTATCTCCGGGTCGGGCAGGTGGATGGCGACCGACAGCAGTATCAGCAGCGCCAAGACCGCGCAGGCGAGGCCCACCAGCAGCTTAAACAGGAACCGTACAATATTGCCTATCATTCGATCTCCTCCTTTGTTACTGCCACACGTGGGGCAAAAGCTCCGGCACCTTGTCCAAAATCGCCGCGTATTCCGGGAAGTCCCGGCGGAGGCGGCTGACGCAGCGGCCGCAGAATTCCCCTCTGACCGCCGGATCGGACCGCAGGCGGCTTTTGTGGCCCCAGACATGGGTCACGTCCCTTTGATCTCTGAGGCGGTCAAGGCTCAGCAGGGTGCGTATTTCCTTTCCCCGCCGGGCGGCGCACATGGAGAGCAGCCGCTGCTCCGCAAAGACCATGGGAACCACAACGCTGGTATCCTCTTTAAGATTTTTCATAAAATCCAGGCTCCGCTCCACATAATAGCGGCGGAAGTCCATATCCTTTATATACAGAAAAGCCGTGTTGCAGGGCTTTACCGTCCAGTCCCAGTCCGGGAACACATAGCCCTCCCTCATGCGGAAGTAGTCCTCCTCCGGATATATGTCCGGCGCAAGCTCCTCCCTGTGGGCGGCCACAATGTCAAACTTCTCCAAATCGGCGCAGCCGCGCCAAACTATCATGTCCGTGTCTATCATGCAGACCGGCTCCGGCTGGGAATTTAAGGCCCAGAGCTTTCCCCCCGCCCAGAACAGGAAGGGGTCTATCTCCCGAGGAACGTCGTCCAGGCCCTCCTCTATCCCGCCGTCCCAGACGGGTTCAAGTCCCCTTTGCCGCAGATACTCCGCTCCGGTCCGGTCGGCGACCATTTTTATCGAGCCTCCGTTTTTCCGCCATACCAGGGCGGAAAGCATCATTGTCAGCAGCTCGAAGTCCTCCATGGCGAACTCCGCGCCGCCCCTGACAAAAAAGGGCCTGGTCCAGAGGGAATGTATGGCCTTCATATGAGATCCAGGCCATAGCCGAAGGAGCCGCCTCCGCTGCCGGAGCCGCTGCCCGAACCGCTGCCGGAGCCGCTGCTCGGGGCAAAGCCCGACCCGCCGCCGGACCCGGCTCCCGAGCCGGAGGGCGCGGCGGCAAACAGTCTCGCCGCCACAACCTCGTCCTCATCCCGGGTTATCGCCAGGTTCATGGAAAGTCTGGCGTTTTTTGGAAATTTCAACCTCCGCGCTCGGCTGTCCAGCCGGGCGGCTGTCTCGTCCACAAAGGGGGCGTACTCATCTTCAAAGTACAGGAGTCCCACGTCCGCGCCCTTGAAATTTTCGTTCATAGCGGCGGTCAGCTCCCGCAGCCGACCCAATGGAACGCTCCTGCGTCCGCCTATGGGAAAGGGCGAAAAATAGCCTTCTGTCAGCAAATATGTATAGCATCGCCCATCAAAAAACATCAGCAGCAGTTTCATTTTACCCGTTCAGCCCCTCAGCAAAATATAACTATTACGTCTCAGTCCGTCAACAAAAAGCGAAATGTCAAGAAACTAAAATCCATGAAATTCCGGGGCGTGTACCCGGAATTTCATTCCTTAGTCGGGGTAGAAAAATCAATTTATTGATTTTTCGTAAGCGAAAGCGCCCGCCAGCGTGACGCTGGACCCAAAACGCCAAATGTCAATCTACAAATCTATATAACTTTGCAGAAAAACATAAGTCAATGGATGAAACGGCACGTTTCCGGAAGTGGCAGCCGCTGGGGAAACAATAGGCCCCATAAGCAACAGAGTTGCTTATGGGAAAAGGAGGAGCAAGGACACGCGCCCCAAATTTTCCGCAAGGGAAATTCGGGGCAAAGTCGCCCTTTGCTCCGACGCCGGGTTGCCCCAGCGACACACTCAGCAAAATCTTCCTATTACATTATATCAACTTTTGGCTTAAAAATCAATAGAAAAAAAATATTTACAATCTATTCACAAAAAAAAGTGAAATTTTATGCAACAAATTATGAAAAAGGTCTTGCAAAATCATAAAACTTTGAGTATAATATATCTGTAGGGATGATATCCCACTTTGACAAATTTTTAACAGACTTGGTGATAGAATGGATAATCCAAAGGTAAAAATAACCATGGACGGGGGCCTTGGCGAGATAGAGCTTGAGCTTTTGCCCGAGGCCGCGCCTATAACGGTCGAAAACTTCGTAAAGCTGGTGAAGGACGGCTTTTACGACGGACTTACCTTTCACCGCATAATCAGCGGCTTCATGATACAGGGCGGCGACCCGCTGGGCAACGGCACCGGCGGCAGCAAGGACCGTATCAAGGGCGAGTTCCGGCAGAACGGGGTGGATAACCCCATAAAGCATGAGCGGGGCGTAATTTCCATGGCCCGCAGCATGATGCCCAATTCCGCCTCCAGCCAGTTTTTCATTATGCACGGGGACGCTCCCCATCTGGACGGGGCCTACGCCGCATTCGGCAGGGTGACCTCCGGCATGGACGTTGTGGACAAAATAGCCGGGGTCAAGGTGGGTTTTGACGGTCAGACTCCGATCGAACCCCCCGCCATACTGAAAATGGAATTAATATAGTTAATAAATTGTTCTTAGCAACAATTTCATTATTAAATTTTATTAACGAAAGGAAGTTTTTCCAATGGCAGTAAAAGTTGCAATCAATGGCTTCGGCCGCATTGGCCGTCTGGCTTTCCGTCAGATGTTCAAGGCCGAGGGCTACGAGATCGTTGCCATCAACGACCTTACCGATCCCAAGATGCTGGCGCATCTGCTCAAGTATGACACCGCTCAGGGCGGCTACTGTGGCCGTATAGGCGAGGGGCTGCATACCGTTGAGGCCGGCGAGGATTCCATCACCGTTGACGGTCATAAGATCACCATATACAAGGAGAAGGACGCCGCCAACCTTCCCTGGGGCCAGCTGGGCGTTGACGTTGTTCTTGAGTGTACCGGCTTCTATTGCTCCAAGGAGAAGAGCCAGGCTCACATCGACGCCGGCGCTAAGAAGGTAGTTATTTCCGCTCCCGCGGGCAACGACCTTCCCACCGTTGTATTCGGCGTAAACGAGGGTACTCTTAAGGCTGAGGACACTATCATTTCCGCGGCCTCCTGCACCACCAACTGCCTTGCCCCCATGGCCAAGGCCCTCAATGACTACGCTCCCATCCAGAGCGGCATCATGTCCACCATCCACGCCTACACCGGCGACCAGATGATTCTTGACGGGCCCCACAGAAAGGGTGACCTCCGCCGCGCTCGCGCTGGCGCCGCCAACATCGTGCCCAACAGCACAGGCGCCGCCAAGGCTATCGGCCTGGTTATCCCCGAACTCAACGGCAAGCTCATCGGCAGCGCTCAGCGCGTACCCGTACCCACCGGTTCCACCACCATCCTTACCGCTGTGGTAAAGGGCGCTGACATCACTAAGGAAGGCATCAACGCCGCCATGAAGGCAGCGGCCTCCGCCTCCTACGGCTACAATGAGGATCCCATAGTTTCCTCCGATGTTATCGGCATGACCTATGGTTCTCTCTTTGACGCCACCCAGACAATGGTAGCCAAGATTGCCGACGATCTCTATGAGGTTCAGGTAGTATCCTGGTACGACAACGAGAATTCCTATACCAGCCAGATGGTTCGTACTATCAAGTACTTTGCCGAGCTTGGCTGATTGTAAAACGCAATAATCGTAAAACGCAAAAAGGGAACCAGCGCGGTTCCCTTTTTTCGCGTCCGCCCGCAAGATGGCCTAAACTCCGTATTAACGCTAACCCCTAGGGGATTTTTAAGGGGAACCGCAGTTCCCCTTAAACGCCCT
>CANQKL010000048.1 GCA_947624455.1 uncultured Clostridia bacterium | reverse complement strand
GCCGATTTTGTGGGGAAAAGGAGGAGCAGCGAGGTAAGCCGTGTTTCGATTTTTTAAATCGAAACTTGCGATACCGAGCTTGCGACGACGCAGGTCTGCGCCATTTTTTACAGCCCCTGATGTTTATTTTGCCAGGGTCGTAGCGAGTACCTCGATCTTGGGTATCAGGCTATCGCTCTCCCAGGTAAGGAACTTGATCACGGTGCAGCCCTCGGGAATGTCAGTTTCAAGGAGCCGCTGCTCGCCGGCGTTCATAGCCCCGGCCAGCCGCTTGGCGCTGATGAGCTTGTCGCCGTTGAAGAAAGCGGCGAACATATCCAAATTGGCCTCGCTGGAGGTGAAGTTACGGACAACATAGCTGACCCTGCCGTCCGCCGCCTGGGAAAACACCGCCTGAACTCCGGAACCGTCCGCCCGAAAGTTCTCCACGGCGTACCGCCCGGCGGCCACATTATAGCCGCTGCGAACGTTCACCTTGGCCAGGTCGGAGCCGGTCTTGACACGGTAGGGCATATTCTCGGCCACCGTAGAAGTCTCGCCCCGGTCGTCGGTAATGTAAAAGGAATAGGTCTGCTTGGCCGTATTGGTAACTATCGTGGCGTGATAGGTCTTTCCGACCTCGTAGGGAACGCTGCCGGTATAGTTGGAATCGCCCATATTGGCCTGAAACGCGCCGCTGGCGTTGGTGCGCACGCCTATCGCATAGTCGCCCCACTTGCCGGGGGTCACGTTGGAGGGGGCGATCCCGATGAGGCTTTCGTCAAAAGAGTAGGGGGTAATGTCAAAGCTTATGTACGCGTCGCCCGATACGGGGCCGAAATTGTAAGTACTCCAGTCGTCGGTGGAAAGCCACACATTGTCGGCGGCCTTGACGGTAACAGGGTACAGCACGGTCTTGGTCTTTGTGCCTTTAGTATAGACCGCCGTCAAGACAACCTGTATGTCGCCGTCCTTAAAGGAGGGACGGGTGACCTTGCCCTCGGCGGTAAGCACGTCGGCATTGCCGCTGGTCCAGACGATGGAGCTGCCGTAGACGCCAGCGGTGGGAAGGGTAATATCATTTCGGATAACCGCCGGGATATTCACCTTCTTGATATCGGCATTTATAATATTCTCATCGCTCAGACTGCCGGTGGCGTCGCTCAATATTTCTTCGGGGCTGAGCGCTCTGTTATAAAGGGCGATATCGTCAAAGCTACCCTTCATATACTTGTCGCTGGGGAAGAAGGATTTGCCCAGATAGGCCACAAGGCCGTCCACGCCCAAATGGCTGGTGGTGAACTTTCCGCCGAGCAGGTCCCCTTCGCCCACATGAGCGTCGGTGTTCTCCGCCACGAGGACGCCGTCCTTGTAAATGGCAAGATAGCCGGGCTTTACCACAAGGGCTATCCTCGCCCAATTACCGGCGATGCCGTTGCCGGTAACCGCGGCGTCCCGCTCGTGCTTCCAGCCGTAAACGGTTTCGGCAACCCGCAGCTGGCTCTTCCTGGCCCGGAAGAACAGGTAGTGATCGGTGTTGTCGCCCTGGCCCAGAGCGAAGGTGAAGAAAGCGTCGTCGTCAGCCATGTCGCTGTTGACGTCCATAAGCAGAGTGTAGGTGTCCCGGCGGTCAAAGAGCTTTTCAGGGAACTGGAAGTAGCCGTCCACCCCGTCAAGGGTAAGCACTTTGCCGCCCTTATCGGCGTCCTCGGTTATGGAAGCGCCGCCCTGGAGGCCCTGAACCTGGCCCTCAAAGTCCTGGGTGTAGATTGCTTCCGCGCCGTCCCCGTCAACGTCCTTGGGGCCGTAGGCGGCCAAAAGGGCGTTATACTCGGACTGGGAAATGGGTATCATGCCGCCGTGCTTGGAGCCGGTGGGCATGGTGACCTCGCCCTCGCTCTTGGTGAAAATGCCGCTGGAAATGTCGTCGGTCAGGTAAGGCACATATTTGCTGTAATTGTCAACGCAGAGAGCGTACTTGTTGGTGCCGTTGACCTTATAGATCGCGGGACCCTCGCCGGGAATGGTGGCAAAGGTGGAAACTTCCTTGTACGGCCCGGCGGCGTGGTCGCTGACCATCATCATGATATAGCCGCTCTCTTTTTTATAGAAGTGATAATACTTTCCGTCGTCGGCCCGAATTATGGTGGAGTCGATGGCAGGCACACGGTTGCCGTCCTTCAGGGGTTCAAAGAACATCTTGGGTTCGCTGAAGGAATAGAAGTCCCGGGTGCGGGCCACATAAACGGTGTCCAGCTCCTTGCCGGTCTGAGCCTTTAGCTGTAAATCCTTACCGGAGGCATAGACCAGGTACTCGCCGGTGTCCACGTCATAGACGGACTCGGGCGCCCAGGCGCAGCCGATGTTATCGTCGGCGAACTTGACCATGCGCTGATCGCCCCAGTGTACCAGATCCTCGGAGGCCCATACCATCAGGTATTTGCTGCCCTCAAGGCTCCACTTGGCCCAGTTGCCGCCGTCCTGGGTGTCCAGGTCGGTGGCGACCAGATAGAACTTATCGCCGTAGCGGCTGCGGAGTATGTAGGGGTCGCGGAGGGCCTTGGTACCCATGTCGGATTCGATTACGGGGAAGTTGCCGTTGAGGTCGGTCCAGTTGTAGCCGTCAAGGCTGGTGGCAAGGTGGATGGACAGATGCTCGTTCTCGCCGTTCACATTTCCGCGGAAATAGGCGTACAGGTAAGCCACCTTGTCCTCCTCGGGCTTGACGGCCTTAACGGTCAGGTCATAGGTCTCGGTGTGAGGCGCGCCGTTATAGTCGAACTGAGCGGTGAGAGTGACCTTGACGTCCTCCTTTCCGCGGGTGACGTAACCGGCGGGGATGGTGTATTCCGGGCTTTCCGGATTGGGTTCATCCTTGTCGGTCACTACCTGGGGGTTGGAGGAGGTCCAGTTTATATCGACGCCGTGGGACTTCTTCACGAGGGTGACGGAGTCGAGGATGTTGTTGGCGTCGTGAATCTCTATTTCGTCAAGAATGGCCTGGAGCTGGCTCCTGACGGTAACGACGAAGTCCACCGAGTCAGTCTCGTTCAAGTCGTTGGTGATCTCGGCGGTAAGGGTCACCTGGGTATCCTCAAGGGGACGGGTGACCTTGCCCTCGTTGGTGATAACGGCGGGGTTGGAGGAGGTCCACTTGATAGTCGCGCCCTTGTAGTCGGTAATAAGCTTCAAATCGCCGGTCACGTTGTCGGGGTCGGCGATGGCGATGGCGGCGGCGACCTTCTCAATGGGAGTGGCGTACTTGGAAAGGCTGAGTATCTCGTCGCTGTCAAGGACTCTGTCAAAGATCTTGAACTCGTCGATGGAGCCTTTGAAATCCTCGCCGTTTGCGCCCCAGTTGCCCCGGCCTATCTGGATGTAGGAGGCGGAAGAGAACAGCTTGCTCAGGGCTGATCCGCTTTCGACCCGGGCCGCGCTCTTACCGTTGACGAACAGCTCGGTGTACTCGTCGGTGAGTACGACGGCGATATGCTTCCACTCGCCCTTGGGGTATTTGTCGCCGCTGCCGCCGCTGGTGACGGAGGAATCGCTGTTGTCGCGCCTGCCCACATAGCGTTCGACCTTAAGCTCGCTGCCGTTGTCGAACACGCCTATGTAATTTTCGCTGGACAGGTGAACCTGAGCCTTGGTGTCGGGGGCGATGAACAGGGGCCAGGTGCCGCTCTCGCGCTTCTCGAAGAAGGCGATGGTCAGGGCGTCCTTGCCCACAAGCAGATCGTCGGCGCCCTGGGCGCTGGCGACCTTCAAATAATTTTCGGCCCCGCCGGGTAATACGGCGGCGTTCTCCCGTATGCCGTCGCCCACGGTTATTCCGCTGCCAGCGGCGGTTATCGTGCCTGTTTCGGCTGCGATCTCGCTGTCAAAGCTGGCGCTGGCGATGAGTGAACCGTCCGGCTCCTCGGCCATGACCGACGGAGTCAGGGCCGCAACCATAGCCAAAGCGACTATCAGTGAGACAACTTTTTTCATTTTATCATTTCCTTTCCTGCTTTGATTACAATAAATTATTGTTATACATTATTATATCACAAAAATTTCTTGTTTTCAATGTAAGAATTAGTTCAAAATGTACTAATTAGACATTAATTGCTGGCGCGGGCTTCGGGGCCTCGTCAGACTATGATCTCGGCCCTGCTGGAGCCGGAGCGGTCCCTTGTCACCAATATCTGGCGGCCTATTTCCTGCTTAAGCTCGGAAACATGGGAAATTATGCCCACGAGCCGACTGTCCCCGGTCAGGGAACGCAGGGCCTTCATGGCCTGGGCCAGGGTTTCCTCGTCCAGGGAGCCAAAGCCCTCGTCCACAAACATGGTATCCAGCTTTATTCCTCCGGCTCCGGCCTGTATTTCCTCTGAAAGTCCCAGGGCCAAAGCCAGGGAGGCGATGAAGGACTCGCCGCCGGACAGAGTTCGGACGCTGCGCACGCTGGCGTTGTAGTGATCCACAACGTCCAGCTCCAGTCCGCTCTGGCCCCGGCGGCTCTGGGGCGTTTCCCGCCTGGCAAGGTCGTACCTGCCGGCGGACATACGCATCAAATGGACGTTGGCTCGGCTCACGATCCTGTCAAAGTAGGCCGTCTGCACATAAGTCTCGAGCATGATCTTTTCCCTGCCCGCCAAAGAGCCGTTGACCGTGTCGGTCAGGGGCTTGAGCCAGGTGTAGCGTTCCTCCAGCTCCATGACCGCTCCGGCTCCCGCGCTGATGGCGGTCAGGGCCGCTCTGTTCACGGCCAGCCGGTGAACTACATTCTCCCTTTCCTGGGAAAAGCTGTTCCTTTGGCCGGTCAGCTCCTGACGAAGGGCCTCCAGGGCCGAAAGGTCCGTTGGCTCCGCCTCGCTCAGCAGACTTTCCAACTGGCCTATCCTGGCCCCAAGGGCCTCGGCGGCCCTGTCAGCGGCGGCGTAAGCCCTTTCGGCCCTTTCAACGCCGTTTTTTATGGCCAGAGCTTCGGCCTCCAACCGGTCTTTACGGGCCTTGGCCCCTTCCCGATCCGGAAATTCCAGCCCGGAGCGCAGCTCCTCCAGCCGCTTTTTCTTTTCCTCCGTCAGGGCCTGGAGGGACGACAGAGCCTCACGCCGTTTAGCGGCATTGTCTGTCAGGGCGGTCAGCTCCTCCTCCTTTTTGGGAAGGCTGGCGGTCAGCTCGGCCTTTCTCCGCTCCCGCTCCCTTTCGCCGAGGAGCTTTTCCTCAAGACCGGCTATGCCTTGAGCCTCGCCGGTCATAAGGAGGGGGAGCCTTTTTTCCGCCTCCTCCTCGGACGCGCCCTGACCCAAAAGGGAGGCCATGCGCTGGCTCACGGCCTGGGCCGTGGCCTCGGCCCTGCCCCCAAGGGCGGCGGCCTGGGCGCTGAGACGGTTAGCCGCGGCCTGGGCCTGGGCGGCGGAATTTTCCGCCTCCTCAACCTGGGCCTGAGTTGGAGCGGCGGCGGACTTGCGGGCCTTGCGGGGGTGGACGGCGGAGCCGCAGACCGGGCAGGGGCTGCCCTCTTTAAGCTCCTCGGCCATAATGCCCGCCTGTTCGCTGTTGAAGGCCCGGCGTTTCTCCGCCGCAAGCTCTCTAAGGCTGTCCGCCTCGTCGGCCCCTTCGATATAGGACTCCCGAGCCGCTTCCAGCTCCCGGCGGAGCGACCTCAAAGCCTCCAGCTCCCGGGCAAGGCGGCCCAGCTCCCCGTATCTGGCCTCGGCGGCCTCCTTTTCACGGAGGATGGCGGCGGCGTTTTCACCGGCCTTTTCCAACTGGGCCAGCTCCTCCTTGAGCCTGCGTATCTCACCGGTCAGCCGCTCGAGAGCGCGGCCGTCCTCCTCCGCCGCCCTCCGCTCCCGGCTCCGGCGAAGCTCCATATCCGCCAGGAGGGCCGTTTCCTCCTCCAGCCGGTCATAGTCCCGAAGCCTTTCCTCCAGCCGGGCGGCCTCCCTTTCAAGGGCCTCTCCCTGTGGCAGCCGGGCCTTTTCCATCGCCAGCTCCCCGCTCAAGGCCGCCAGCTCGGTCTTTCTGCCCGCAAGCTCCTCCCGGGCGGCTTCCAGCTCCCGACGGGTTCGGGCCTGCTCCTCGCCCCGGGCCACGGCCCCGGCCAACTGGGTGATCCTATCCTGAATCTCGTTTATCTCAGCCATCATGCGCTCCGTCCTTTCGCTGTCCTCCCCGGTCAGGTCGGTCAGCAGCCGAAGCACGTCCCCGGTCTGACGGGCGGAGCGGGCCTGCTCCAACGGAGCCGTCAGTTCGCTGGCGGGGTCGGTCAGTATCCCGTCCATGGACTGGGCCAGGTTGGCCCTGCCCGCCGCCATGTCCCGCTCCAGCTGGGTCAGCTCGGCCCTTATTTCGTCCTGGAAGCGCCGATAGATGTCGGTGCCGAATATTTGGCGGAATATGCTCTGCCGCTCCCTGGTATCAGCCAGCAGCAGCTTGAGAAAATCCCCCTGGGCTATCATGGCGATTTGGGAGAACTGCTCCCTGCCGACCCCCAGTATCTCCTCTATCCGCCGGTTGACCTCGGCGACCCCAGTTTCCACCCTGCCGTCGGGGAGCTTCAGCTCCGCCCAGGCGTTTTGGAGGGTGACGCCGCTGCCCCGGCTCTTGGGCCGCTGGTATTCTGGGCCGCGGCTGACGGTGTATTCCCTGCCGCCGTAGGCGAAGGTCAGCTCCGCATAGGTGGGCGCGGCCGGGTCGGCGTACTTACAGCGGAGCATGGAGGAGTCCCGAACGCTGCCGCTGGGCGCGCCGTAAAGGGCGAAGGTTATCCCGTCGAAGATCGTGGTCTTGCCCGTGCCGGTGTCGCCGGTTATCAGATATATCCCACGCTCCCCAAGCCGATCCAGCTCCAGCTCCTGCCTGCCGGCGTAGGGGCCGAAGGCGGACATCACAAGTTTTAACGGTCTCATTCCTCCGCCTCCTTTAGCCGCTTAAAAAGCTGACGCGCATAGCTTAGCTGCTCGCCGTTCATGGGACGGCCGTTCTGCTTTTCGTAAAGCTCCAAAAGCAGCTCCTCCCCGTTCCTGCCGCGAACCTGAGCGGCGGCGGTGAAGGCCGCGGCGGCGGTTCGGGTATTGTCGTAATCCAGCTTCATCAAATTGGGATAGACGGCCCGCAGCCGCCCCATGGCGTCGGGAACGTCCTCCTCGTCGGTGAGGACGGCCCGCAGGTAATCCTCCACCGCCGTACCCTGGTAATTTTCGCGCAGCGTCAGCTCCGCGTAGGTGCCGCGTATCTCCCTCAGCTCCCTGAGCGGGGTCAGGGGGACGGTTCGCGTCTTTACGCTGCCCTTGGGGCCAAGCTCCGCCACGGTCACGGACTTTTCCTGATCCTTTTCCGAAAAGGAGTATTTCAGGGGCGAGCCGCTGTACCGGACAGTTTCCCTCCCTACCCACTGAGGCCCGTGGATGTGGCCCAGAGCCACGTAGTCAAAGGGTTCAAAGGCCGAAACGTCCACGCTGTCCAGCACGCCCACGCTGGCGTCCTCGGACTCGCTCACCGCCGCGCCGGTCACGAACTGATGTGTCACAAGGACGTTGCGCGCCGACGGGTCGGGAGCCATGCGGGAGACGGCGGCCCTCACCGCGCCGTCGCAGCTTTGTATCTCCTCATCCCCCAATATGGCCCGGACAGCCGCCGGTCGGACAAAGGGCAGCATATAAAAACAGACCGGCCCGTACTCGTCCTCCAAGGTCACGCTCTCGGCGTTCCCGTCATAGACCGGGGCCAGCCGAACGCCGCTGCTCTCCATGAGCCGGGAGCCAAAGGCCAGCCGTTCGGCGCTGTCATGGTTGCCGCTGACGATAAAGACCTGGAGTCCGCGCTGAGCCAGCCGGACAAGAAAATCGTCGAAAAGCCGTACCGCCTCGGCGGGCGGCACGGACTTGTCGTACACGTCACCGGCCACGACCACGGCCTCGGGCCGTTCGCCGTCGATGACTTCAATTATTTTTGAGAGAATGTATTCCTGATCCTCCAGCATGGAAAACTCGTTGACCCGTTTGCCCAGATGGAGGTCGGACAGGTGAACTATTTTCATTTTCCTTCTCCGTTTTGGTTTACAGCATTTCCCACATCAGCTCGGTAAGACGGGCGGGGTTTTCCACCTTGAGTCCGGCGATGAGCAGGGCCTGGTCGTAAAGCAGCTCACCCAGGCGGGCGCAGCGGTCCTTGTCAAGCTGCCAGGCGTCCAGCAGCATATAAAAAGCCTTGTGGGTGGGGTTCAGCTCCAGCACCCGCTGGGCCTTGATATCCGGGCCGTCGCCGGGGATGGTGGAGAAATACTTTTCCATTTCCAGGCTCACCTCGCCGTCGGCGGTCAGGCAGACGGGGTGGCTCTTGAGCTTGTGGGACAGGCGCACGGCGGTCACCTTCCCGTCCAGGCAGTCCCGGAGGTAGTCCAGCATTACCTTGTTCTCCTCCTCCTTGAGCTCGGTGTCCTTCTTTTCTTCCTCGTCCTCGACGCCCAGATCCTTGTCGTTGACGCTCTTGAACTGCTTGCCCTCGTACTCGCCCAGCATATTGACTACAAACTCGTCCACCTCGTCGGTCATGTACAGAATGGACCAGCCCTTGTCCTTGAGCTGCTCGGCCTGGGGAAGGTTGTCTAACATGGAAACGCTCTCGCCCACGGCGAAGTAAATGTACTTCTGCTCCTCGGGCATTTGCTCCACGTACTCTTTAAGGCTTTGGAGCTTGTTTTCCCGGGAGGAATAGTACATGAGCAGATCCTTGAGTACGTCCCGGTTGGCCCCGTACTCGCTGACTATGCCGTACTTGAGCTGAAGGCCGAAGCTCTCCCAAAACTTTTCGTATTTTTCACGCTCGTTGTCCTGGAGCTTTTTCAGCTCCTGACGTATTTTCTTTTCGATGTTGGCGGCGATGGTTCTGAGCTGGCGGTTGTGCTGCAAAAGCTCGCGGGAGATGTTGAGGGACAGATCCCTGGAATCCACCACTCCCTTTACGAACCGGAAATGCTCGGGGATGAGGTCCTCGCAGCGTTCCATTATCATTACTCCGCTGCTGTACAGCTCCAGCCCCTTCTGATACTCTTTGGTGTAATAGCCCATGGGCGTGGCGGAGGGGATGAAAAGCAGGGCCTTGTAGCTGATGCTGCCGTCCACGTCCACGCGGATGGTAAGGGCCGGATCTTTCATGTCGAAGAACTTGTCCTTGTAAAACTCGTTAAGCTCCTCCTGAGTGACCTCGTCCTTATTCCGCTGCCATAATGGGATCATGCTGTTGACAGTCTCTTCCTCTATATATGTCTCGTACTTAGGCTCGTCGCTGTCAGGCACGTCCACCTTGCGGGTCTTTTCAGCGTCCAGCACGATGGGATAGCGGATGTAGTCGGAATATTTTTTGATCAGATTGCGCAGACGGTAAGTTTCAAGATACTCGCTGTAACTCTCCTCCTCGCCGTCGGGCTTAATATGGATAATGATGTCGGTACCCACTTCCTCCTTGGCGGTGGGTTCGACAGTGTAGCCGTCGGCGCCGGCGCTTTTCCACATCCAGGCCCCGTCGCCGCCGTACTTGCGGGTGATGACGCTCACCTCGTCGGCCACCATAAAGGCGCTGTAAAAGCCGACGCCGAACTGGCCGATTATGTCCATATCCTCGCTTTCACCGGCGTCCTTCTTAAAATTGAGGGAGCCGCTGCGGGCGATTACGCCAAGGTTGTTTTCCAGATCCTCCTGATCCATGCCAATACCGTTGTCGCTGACGGTCAGGGTGCGGTTTTCCTTGTCGGCGTGGATGTGAATACGTCTGTCGCTCCGGCTGATAGAGGTGTCGCCCGCGTTCATTGCCGTGTAGCAGAGCTTGTCTATGGCGTCGGAGGAATTGGAGATGATCTCTCTGAGGAATATTTCCTTGTGGGTGTAAATGGAGTTGATCATCATGTCCAGAAGCTTCTGTGACTCGGCCTTGAATTGTTTTTTTCTCATAACCTTATATCTCCTTTTGTATTATAATCAAAAATTGTTAGCACTCTCGCTCGTCGAGTGCTAACAATACTGTACCACTAATTCAAATGTTTGTCAAGGGGTTTTAAGGAAAATTATATAAAATTTATGACCAGGCAGCCCCCCAGCAGCAGGAGCAAAGCTACCCCCTGCCAGCGACGGGTCCTGCCGGTGAAAACTGGCGGAACCGTCAGGAGCAGCATAGCGGCGCAGGCGGCGGCAGCGTCCCTCAGCAGCGCCGGTTCGGCCTCCATAGGGGCCACTATGGAGGGTATGCCCACCACCAAAAGGAGATTGATGATGTTAGCGCCCACTATATTGCCCAGGGCCAGCGTGGGCTGTTTTCTCGCCACGGCGCAGAGGGCCGCTGCCACGTCGGGTACAGCCGTACCCAGGGATATGAAGGTCAGGGCCACCAGCCTCTGAGGCAGCCCCAGCCGGTTAGCCAGGAGGATGCCGTTGTCCACGATAAAGCCCGAGCCTAGTACAGGGCCAGCGCGCCCACCAGCAGGCCCACAATTATCAGTTCGGGCCGGACGTTTTCCGTTTCAGCGGGAGCGGAACCCATGTCGGCCGCGCTGGTCAGGGCGTAAACGGCGAAAAGGCAGAGCAGCACCACGCCGAGGCCCACGCCGAGGGTTCCGGTCTTAGTTACCGAAAGGGCTATCATGCAGGCCGCCAGCAGGAAAAAGCAGAGCCTGCGGCAGAGGTCTCTTCTTCCCAGTCCCTTTGTGGGGGAAAGCAGGGTCAGCAGTCCGCCCGCCAGCGCGGCGTTGTATAAAACCGAACCCATAGCGCTGCACGCGGCGATCCGAGCGCTGCCACCGGCG
>CANQKL010000047.1 GCA_947624455.1 uncultured Clostridia bacterium | reverse complement strand
CCCTGATCCCCCTCAGCTCCGCCCTGGCCGAGAATGAGTTATGCTCCCTTTTAAGCGAGTATGAGGCCGGAGCGGTCTTTGTGTCGCCCAAATTTGCCGAGCTGGGGCTGGCTGTGGAGCGTCGGCTGCCGGAACTGACCGTGATAACCGATCCGGGGCGGCGGCTCTCTCGGGAGAGCGCATACTCCGAAACTCAGCTTCCCGACGTGGATCCCGGCGCGCCGGCCTTCCTTTTCCGCAACAGCGAGGGCGCGGCGGCGATGATCTCTCATCAAAATATATGCTCCGCTTTGGCGGCAATTGCCTCCACGGCGGATATAGGCTCATACACTTTTCTTTGCCCAGTATACTGGGGCGGCGCCTTTGACTGCACCATGGGACTGCTGCTGCCGCTGCTTTCGGGATGCACCCTCATCCGCCGCAGGGAGAAGCGCGGCGTATCCAGGGCCATTGCCGAGTCCGAGGCCACGGCTCTGACCTGTACCCCTCAGCGGCTCAGAAATCTGGAGCGTTCGCTGCGGTTTCGCTCGGAGCAGAATCTGAGTAAAACCGCCATCGCCATGTACAACGCTCTTGATCGGCTGAGCCACATTCCTCTGCTGGATCTTAGCAAGCGTATGCGCCGCCGAGTGCGCCGGTTGATGGGCGACAAGCTCCAGCTCATACTCTGCGGCGGCGGTTACCCCGAATGGGACAGCGCCCGGCGCTTTTCCGACTGGGGCATTGAGGTGCGCACCTACTACTTCACCCCTGAATGCGGGCCTTTGGCGGTAGGCGACTCCTCGGGCAAAAAGCTGCTTCCTCTGGCGGAATTGACGGTTCCCTCGCCCATATACGGGGAGCTTGGAGAACTCTGCGTCACCGGCGACCGTATACCCATAGGCTATTACAATGGCCGCGCCGATTTTCCCAACGGCTTTCCCACCGGCGATATGGGGTTGCTTGCGGAGGACGGAACCCTGGAGCTAAGAGGCAGGCGCAAGACTATGCTCTGCGGCCGGGACGGGGAGCCGCTGTTCCCCGAGGAGCTGGCCCAGGTAATAAAGAGGAATCGCTACGTGTCCGACTGCGTCATAACCGGACGCTTCGATACCAAAACCTCCGACGTTATCCTCACCGCCCGCATAACGCCGGATCTGCGCGAGGTGCGCGCCGTCATCGGAGAGAAATATTCCGACAACCGGCTCAGGCTGTTTTTCCAGCGGATAATGGAAAAGCTGGAGCCGGAGCTGCCCAGAAAAATAAATGAATTCAAGGTCGTTGGCTGACCTGAACCGGAAATGAAGGTTTACGAATGAATGGAAAAAACTATATGTCGTCCATACCGACCCGGCTGCTTATCTCCCTGCTGCCGTTGGCTTTTGGCTGGCCCATGCTGGCCTTTTGCCTTTGCGCCCGGGATTTAGTTCTGATAACCGTCAGCCTGGGCGGCGTGCGGGGCGGTATATATACCCTTATCACCGGAGCGGTCGCCGGACTGCTCTGCTATATCTGCGGCCTGGGAGCGTCCTACGGCGGCTTTTTCGCCCTCCAACTGATACTGGCCGCTGTCCTTTGCTCCCTGCCCGTCGCCTCCCGCCGGAGCTTCCGGCTGGGGATGATGGCGGCGTCGGTGAGCTATGGCCTTGGCGAAGCGCTCAGCCTGCGGCATATGGCGAATGACGCCGGTCTGAGTATAGCCGACTATATCTATTCCCAGTTTGAAGGCCTTATGAGCCAGTCCATGGCGACTATGGACGAGCGGCTTTCCGCCGCCGGGGCCGCCGTCGATACCGAAGGCTTGGCCGCCGTCGTAAGCAGCGGCGTTAAGAGCTGCGTCCCCGGAGCTATCATCACCGGCGCGATGCTGGCCGGATATGTTCTCATGTGGCTTATAAGCCGCAGCCTTAGGGGTACGCCCCTGGACAACCGTCACTCCTTCGCCTCCATACGGCTCGGCCTACCGGCGCTCTGCTTTGGAGCCGCGATGCTGGCGGCGGTCTTTCTCCCCGGCGATATGGTTAAGCTGGTGGGCTTGAACGGCCTGATAGTATTTATGACGCTGGCCTTTGCCGCCGGACTGAGCCTTATGGAGTTCCTGCTCAGGCTGAAAATAAAAGGTCCTCTTGCCCGCGTCGGCGTCCATGCCTTGATTTTCGTGGGCAGCTTCATAATTTCGGCATTGCTGCCCTTTGCGAATATCTTTCTTCTGTACGCCCTGCTCGGCGTCGTAGACTGTTTCGTATCTATAAGGAAGAAGGTGACCGCCTCCCTATGAAAAAGCCTGACAAATATTTCAGCGCGCTGGCAAAAAGCTCCGCTTTCATTTATATAATAGTTGTGCTGATTTGCGCGGTCTTTACTATCAGAGAGAGCCTCTGGGCGGGCTGCGCCCTCTTTGCCAGCTCTATCGCGATGCTAATTCACCATCTGCTGGAGCGTTACAACCGCGTACAGAAAATGCGCCTCTACTTTGAACAGTTTTCCGACGAGGCGCTGGCTCACAGCAGTCAGCTTATGTTCAATATTCCCGACCCCATCGCCGGAGTCAAGATCGACGGCAGCTTCGCCTGGTACAACACCCCCTTCAACAACGCGTTTTACCGGGGTGATTTCGGCAAAAGCCTGAGTGAGCTGTTCCCGGAGGTCAGCGTGGAAAGTATCCTGGCGGACAAGGGCGCTCATCCAATCAACGTCAGCCTGGGCGGCATGGAATACAAGATGATTCCCACTATAGTTGGCGAGACAGACCCGGAAAAGCCCGCTTTGATACTGTACTTTGAAAACGTCACCGACATGAACCGGCTGCGTCAGCTGTCCAAGAGCGTGCGGCCGGTGGTGATGAACATTACCATCGACAACTACGGAGAGACCGTGGCCGACGCCGGTGAAAACGAGCAGCTTGAGCTGACCGCCGCCATAGACCGGGTCATCATCAGTTGGGTAAACGAACACGGGGGCCTTATCCGCAAGCTTGAGCGGGATCGGTATATCGCCGTGTTCGCCAACGAGGATTTCGACAAAATCAAGGACGAGCGTTTTTCCGTTTTGAACCAGCTCAAGGCCGTGAGCCTTGTGGCAATGGCTCCGCCCACGTTGAGCATAGGCGTGGGACTGGGCGGCGAAACTATCGCCGACAGCGACAATTACGCCCGTATGGCCCTGGATATGGCCCTGGGCAGGGGCGGCGACCAGGCCGCCGTATGCGACGGGGGCAAATTCAGCTATTTCGGCGGCAGCGCCAAAGAGGTGGAGAAGCGTACCCGGGTCAAAGCCAGAGTTATGGCTACCGCTCTAAAGGAACACATTCTCTCCTCGGACAATGTGCTGATAATGGGCCATCAGGACGCCGATACCGACGCCGTAGGCGCGGCCATTGGATTGGCTGCCGCGGCGGCTCATCTGAACAAGGACTGCCATATAATACTGAACACGGGCGATACCGCCGTCAGGGCCTTGATGGATTCCATCAACCGCAACCATTACCACGACGGCTTGTTTGTGAACCGCGCCCAGGCCAGGGAGCATCTGGGCGAAAACACTCTACTCATAATCTGCGACACCCACCAGACCTCCATGACGGAAATGCCGGATCTGGCGGACATGGCCAAGCACAAGGTGCTGCTTGACCACCACAGGCGAAGCGAAAGCTTTATCGAGAACTGCGAACTTATATATCACGAACCGGCGGCCTCCTCCACCTGTGAGATGGTGACAGAGATACTCATGTACATGGACGGCGGACTGAACCTTTCAACCATAGACGCTACCGCCCTGTACGCCGGGATAGTGCTGGATACTAAAAACTTTGTGCTAAAGACCGGGGCGCGAACCTTCGAGGCGGCGGCGTACCTTCGCAACGCCGGCGTTGACACTATGAAGGTGAAGCTCCTGTTTCGCGAAAGCCCCGAAGCCTACCGTGTAAGGACCGAGCTGATCCAGGGAGCGAAAATCGATGACCGGGGCATTTGCATTTCGGTCAGCTTTGACGAGATACCGGCCAGCCTCGCCGCTCAAGCGGCGGATTCCATGCTGGACATCGAAGGAGTCAGGGCCAGCTTTGTGGTCTGCAAGGACGACGACGGGGCCAGGATAAGCTGCCGCAGTCTGGGCGAGATAAACGTTCAGCTCATCGCCGAATCTTTGGGCGGCGGCGGACACGCCCTCGCGGCCGCCGCTCGGCTCAAGCGTATGTTTGTGGCCAACGCCGCCTCACGGCTTGAGCGGGCGATCGACGAATATTTTGAAAGATAACATTTGAAAGGAAGATATACATGAAGGTAGTACTTTTAGCTGACGTAAAAGGTCACGGCAAAAAAGGCGATCTTGTGGAGGCCAGCGACGGCTACGCCCGCAATTATCTGCTGCCCCGGGGACTTGCCAAGGAAGCCACGAAGGGCGTTCTCAGCGAGCTCAAGGGCAAGAGCGACGCCGCCGCCTATCACCGCGAGCAGGAGAAGCAGGCGGCCCTTGCCGCCAAGGCCGCCCTTGAAAGCGGTAAGGTGATTCTAACCGCCAAGGCAGGCGAGGGCGGCAAGCTCTTCGGCAAGATAACCTCTCAGGACGTGGCCCAGGCTATAAAGATGCAGCTCCACCACGTTGTGGACAAGAAAAAGATAGTTCTGCCCGACGGTATAAAGACCATTGGCGACCGAACTGTGGAGGTAAAGCTCTACCCCGAGATCTCCGCCAAGGTCACAGTGACCGTGACTCCCGAATAAAGGATTTACAGCCGTCCACCGGAGGTGAAAAAAATGGATTCCCCTATCGGTATAAATATGCCCTATAATCTGGAGGCCGAGCAGGCTGTACTGGCCAGCGCCATCCTGAACGAGAACTCTCTGAGCAGCGTGATGGAGAACCTAAGCGAGGACGACTTTTACGTTACCGCCCACAAGACCGTGTACACCGCCATCAGCCGCCTGTTTTCCTCCGGCCGGCCGGTGGATCTGGTGACTGTTTCCGGAGAACTGGGAGAAAAGCTGGACAGCATCGGCGGTATCAGCTACCTGACCAAGATAATGCAGGGAATATACACCACCGAAAACGTCAAACACTACATCGACATAGTCCAGTCCAAGACCCTGCTGCGCCGACTGATAGAAGCTGGCAGCGAGATAGTAGATATGAGCGTCAAGGATGAGGAGGATATCGAGCTTATTCTCGACAAGAGCGAACAGCTCATATTCCAAATCAGCGAAAGGCGCGGGGCAAAGGGCTTTTACCACATAGGCGAGGTCGTCAAAAGCGCTATGGCGATCCTTGAGGAGCTAAAAAAGCGCAGCGGCAAAGTTACCGGCATACCCACGGGTTTTTCCGGACTGGATCACCTGACCGCGGGCTTTCAGGACAGCG
Source organism: uncultured Clostridia bacterium (assembly GCA_947624455.1). GTDB lineage: Bacteria > Bacillota > Clostridia > UMGS1883 > UMGS1883 > JAFLUQ01. The sequence goes on along the minus strand of CANQKL010000047.1, from coordinate 5,762 downwards.
ACCTTATCATCGTTGCGGCCCGTCCCGGCGTGGGCAAAACCAGTCTTGCCCTGAATTTTGTGGAAAACGCCGCCATTCGCCATAAGGCTACCGTAGCCATTTTTTCCCTGGAAATGAGCAAGGAACAGTTGGTCAACCGCGTGCTGTCCAGCGAAGCTTTGGTAGAGATGGGCAAACTGCGCATAGGCGATATAGGGCCAGACGAAATGACGAGGTTAGCCCATGCTCTTAAGGATGTGGTCACGGCTCCAATATACATTGACGACACTCCCGGCACAACCGTCGGCGAGATACGCTCCCAGTGCCGTCGGCTCAAAAGCGAACGCGGCCTTGATATGGTGGTCATAGACTACCTCCAGCTTATGCAGGGAGACCGCAGGGACGGCAATCGCGCTAACGAGGTCGGCGATATTTCCCGCGCCCTAAAGATAATGGCTAAGGAATTGAATGTCCCTGTCATAACCCTGTCACAGCTTAACCGTGCCACCATAACCGAAAAACGCCGTCCCAAGCTCAGCGACCTGAGAGAAAGCGGCTCTATCGAGCAGGACGCGGACATTGTGTTCCTGCTGTACAATCCCAACGACACCGCTCCGGACGACGCCGAGCCCACAAACATATACGAGTGCATAATAGCAAAGAACCGTTCCGGTTCTCTGGGCAAGGTAGACATGGCCTGGAGGGGCGAATATACAAAATTTACAGAGGTAGATAACAGAAATTGATCCGCGGCGGTCATAAGGGGGGCCGGTCATGCTGTATGAAAAAGTAAAAAAGACTATCCAGGATCATTCGCTGCTCAAGCGGGGCGACACAGTGATCTGCGCCGTCAGCGGCGGGGCGGATTCCATGTGCCTGCTGACCCTTATGCTCAAGCTGAGCAAAGAAATGGATCTTACGGTGGCCGCCGCCAATCTGAACCACTGTCTGAGGGGGCCGGAAAGCGACGGAGATTCCCAATTTGTAGAGACTGTCTGCGAGATAAAGGGCGTTCCCTTCTATGGAAAAAGGGTGGACGTAGCCCTGACCGCCCGGGCGCGGGGCCTCAGCCTGGAGGAGGCGGGCCGCGAGGAGCGGTACAAGTTCTTCGACGAGCTGTCGGCCCAGTTGGGCGGGGCAAAAATCGCTACCGGCCACAATCTCAGCGACAACGCCGAGACGATAATTTTCCGGCTGGCCCGGGGCAGCGGGGCAAAGGGCCTGTGCGGCATACGCTACAGTCGGGACAACATAATCCGTCCGCTCCTTGACGCCACAAGAAAGGAAATAGAAGCCTACTTAGTGGACAACGCCGTAATGTGGCGGGAGGACAGCTCCAATTCCCAGCTCTGCTACTCCAGGAACAAAATACGCCACGCCGTGATCCCTCGGCTGGAGGAAATACAGCCCGCCGCTGTGGAAAAGATAGTCAGCTGCGGTCACAGCATAGCCGAGGATGAGGAATACCTTTCCTCATTGGCCGAAAAGCTCCTATCCTCCGCTTTTGTGGACGAGGACGAATACTCCACCTCGGCGATTCTGGGCGCTCCCCCTCCCATCGCCCGCCGCGCCGCGGCGAAGCTGTTGGAGAACTGGGGGGCCAAAGACATAACCCAGGAAAAAATCATGTCCTTTCTGGACTTATGCTCCAAGCCGTCGGGCAAGCGCATGGATCTGAGCGGCGGAGCCTACGTGCTGCGCAGCTTCTATACAGTGCTTCGCCAGACACGTCAGACGGAGCGGGGCTTTTCCTACACCTTGAAGCCGGGCCAGACCCTGCGCCACGAGGACTGGGAGCTGTCTATCCGTCTTTCCGACCAGCGTCCGCCGCGAGGCGCGAACTGCGTCGCGGTCTTTGACCCAAATCAACTGTTCGGCTCCTTTACTGTCCGTTCCCGTCAGGACGGGGACAGGATAAAGCTGAGGGGCGGCGGCAGTAAAAAACTGCAAGATCTGTTTGTGGATCAGAAGATACCCCTCTCCATGCGGAGCCGGGTGCCTGTGATCCTCAAGGGCGAGGAGGTCATATTTGTACCGCCTTACCGCAGGACTCCACGTTACCAGCCTGACCCGGAGGCGAAGAGCTTCCTGATCATAGAATACAAAGAGATAAAGGAGGATGAAAAGTGAAGGACTTTGAAAATGTAAACAGCGTAATAGAGCGGGTACTCATTACAGAGGACCAAATCAAGGCAAAGGTCACCGAGATCGGAGCTAAAATCAGCGACGAGTACCGGGGGCGCGAACCGTTGATGCTCTGCATTCTCAGCGGCAGCTTCATGTTCGCTTCGGATCTGATGCGCGCTATCACCATTCCTGTGGGGATAAGCTTTATCTACGCCTCCAGCTACGGAGACGCTTCGGTGTCCAGCGGCAATGTGGACATCCGCACCGGCAAAGGAGAGCTTGACGTCATGGATCGGGACGTGATAATCGTCGAGGATATCGTGGACACCGGCCGAACCCTGACGGCGGTAAAAAAATATCTGGAGGACAAGGGCGCCAAATCCGTTGAGATCTGTACCTTCCTCGACAAACCGGAACGGCGGGTTTTCCCTTTGGACGTGAAGTATATGTGCTTCGACATACCAAACGAGTTTGTTGTTGGCTACGGTTTAGACTACGCCTACAAATACCGTCAACTGCCCTTTGTGGGAGTACTTAAACCCGAAATTTACACCAAATAGCAACTTCCAAAGGAGGTTAATACCTTGAAAAAAACCATTAGGAGCATCAGCCTCTATCTTATAGTAACCATCATACTCATAGGAGTCTGCGCGTATATGTTCCGCGCGCCAGAGCAGCCGAAAATGACCTTTTCCCAGCTTGTCACAGAGATCAAGGCCGGCAATGTCACCGAGCTGGAAATAAACGACAACAGCTGCATTGCCGTTATCGACGGCGTCAAATACGAGGCTGAGGCTAAGCGGGATATGCTGTATTACACCTGCGGCGACGAGATAAGCGAGCAAATAGCCAAGGGCCTTACCGTCACCACTCCCGAGCCTGAGAGCGTGAGCTGGTGGCTGACCCTCATCCCATACCTGATAATGGGCCTGCTCCCCATTGGCTTTCTCATCTATTATATGCGTCAGCTTGGCGGCAAGGGCGGCATAAACGGCTTCGGTAAAAGCCACGCAAAAATGGAGGGCGGAGAAAACACCCCCAAGGTCACCTTTGACGATGTGGCCGGAGCTGACGAGGAAAAGCAGGAGCTTCAGGAAATAGTGGAATTTCTCAAAAATCCGCGCAAATTCATCGACCTGGGCGCCCGTATACCCAAGGGCGTGCTTCTGGTGGGGCCTCCCGGCACAGGCAAGACCCTGCTGGCCAAGGCCATTGCCGGAGAGGCCAAGGTGCCGTTTTTCTCCATTTCCGGCTCTGACTTTGTGGAAATGTTCGTTGGCGTGGGCGCGAGCCGCGTCCGTGACCTGTTTGACCAGGCCCGCAAGTCTCTGCCCGCCATAATCTTTATCGACGAGATCGACGCCGTTGGCCGCCAAAGGGGCGCGGGCCTTGGGGGCGGTCACGACGAACGGGAACAGACTTTGAACCAACTGCTGGTGGAAATGGACGGCTTCGCTCCAAACGAGGGCATAATTATGATCGCCGCCACCAACCGTCCCGACATTTTGGATCCCGCCCTGCTGCGGCCTGGCCGCTTCGACCGCCAGGTAGTGGTCAACTACCCTGACCAAAAGGGCCGGGAGGCCATACTTAAGGTTCATTCCCGGAACAAGCCCATCGACGAGAACAGCGTTTCCCTTGAGAAGGTGGCCAAGACCACCTATGGCTTTACCGGCGCCGATCTGGAAAATCTTCTGAATGAGGCGGCAATTCTGGCCGCCCGGGCAGGCAAGACAAAAATAACTATGACCGAGATGGACGAGGCCATGCTAAAGACCGTTATCGGCCCCGAAAAGAAATCCAGCAAGCACACGGAAAAGGACAAGAAGCAGACGGCCTACCACGAAGCCGGTCACGCCGTTGTCACCCGCCTGCTCCCCACCCAGGATCCCGTCCATCAAGTCTCTATCATTCCCCGCGGCAGGGCCGGCGGCTTCACCCTCAATTTGCCCGATCAGGATAAGTCCTATATCAACGAGCAGACCATGCTGGACGACATAGTTGTAAGTTTGGCGGGCCGGGCGGCGGAAAAGCTGGTCTTTGGCGAAATAAACAGCGGAGCTTCCAGCGATTTGACCCACGCCACCAGTACGGCCCGGAAAATGGTCATGCAGTTCGGCATGAGTGAAAAGCTGGGCTATGTAAGCTTCGACGACGGCAATCACAACGTATTCCTTGGCCGCGATTTCAGCGAAGGCCGCAATTACAGCGAAGCCGTGGCAGCTCAGATAGACGCCGAGATCAAGCGCATCATCGACGAGAGCTACCACCGCTGCGAACAGCTTTTGAATGACCACCGCGCCAAGCTGGACAACGTGGCTCAGGCCTTGCTTGACCACGAAAAGCTGGACGGCGACGAATTTGAACGCGCCTTTATGCTTGACGAGGCGTCAGAGCTTGTGTGATTCTCAATGGCCTTGAATAAAGCCCCGCATATTGCGGGGCTTCAGACTATTGACGAACCCTATGCACGATGGGGAAAGCTCGAAAGGGAACTTCCTTTAGTTAAAAAAACATAAAATCTCGGGGCGTGTACCCGAGATTTTATTCTGCGCCATTTTTTTACAGCCCTTCGCTTTATTTCAGCTTTTCCTTCTCGACTAAAATGAGTCTTTCACCCTTGACCAAATAAGCCCGGTCGGCTATACGCATCATGGGCGCGTCGTTCATGGAGTCGGAATAAAAATTCTCAATTTTTCCATTGGGGAACCTATCCTTGAAAAAGCCGGGCTTATTCTGCCTGAAGCACAGGGCCTCCACACGGCCGGTGGCCGTGTCCACCCTCGAGCATATACAGTGCCTGATACCCAGCCGCGAACAGATATCCTCCAGAAGAAAGCTCACCGAGGCGGAAATGATAACATCGTCATCCCGGCGATTTTTAAGATAAAACTTCCTTATCTTCTTCTGATTTTTGTCCCAAAAGCCGCTGACCAGCTCCTCCAAATTATTGACCCGGCGGAAAAATTCCGAAGCGTACTTCTCCGCCAGAAACATCAGCCGCTCCCTGCTCAGGAGCAGAAGCTTGTATTTGACCCAGGAAAAAAGAATTATGAAAACATATTTTATCAGACCAGGGTACCGCCTGACGCAGTAAATATAGAAGTCAAAGACACTTTCTCCGCCATATATTGTGTTGTCAAAGTCATACACGTTCATAACCGGTCCTCCTTTGTCTGATGTTTATGTTTTAAAGCCGCATAATTACGCTCTTATTTGAATTTACGCAGTCTCAGCGCGTTCGTCACAACAAACAACGAACTGAAGCTCATGGCCGCCGCCGCCAGCATAGGGCTGAGACGCAGTTCAAAGGCGTTATACAAAACTCCCGCCGCCACAGGAATACCGATGACGTTGTAAAAGAAAGCCCAAAACAGGTTCTGCTTGATGTTGCGCAGAGTAGCCCGGCTCAGACGTATAGCGGTGACTGCGTCCATAAGAGAACTGCGCATCAGCACAATGTCCGCGGCTTCAATGGCCACGTCCGTTCCTCCGCCGATAGCCAGCCCCACATCCGCCCGGGTCATGGCCGGAGCGTCGTTTATGCCGTCGCCTATCATTGCAGTCCTGCCCCGCTCCTGGAGCGAACGGATCTTGCTCTCCTTATCAGGGGCAGCACCTCGGCAATGACCTCGTCTATGCCCGCCCTCGCGGCA
>CANQKL010000046.1 GCA_947624455.1 uncultured Clostridia bacterium | reverse complement strand
ACGCCGTCGGGAGGGCTTTCTCGGCGGCAGGCTTCACCTACCGCCTGCGAGAGCTGATTTTCGTTTGTTCTGCACGATTTTTTTGGACAGCCCCCATGTCTCCAAGTCACATTACATAGCGAATTATTAGTTTTTTACATTCCATTTCATTTACATATAAATATATAAACAACTCTTGACAAAACGGTTTTTTTATGGTAAAATAACTAAGAATGAAATTTTTCGATAAAGAAGACGTTGTAATGAAAAATTTTTTCAGCGGAAAAAGACTGTGCATTATTTTGGTAATTATTATTGTTATTGGCATTATTGTGGCCGTGCGCAGCTGCACTGAAAAGGTAGATGCCGATCTTACCATTGCCTATATAGGCGACGAACTCTTTAACAGCGATGTTTTCTATCCTGCCGCGCCGGAGATCGAGGCCGAAATTGATGATATTAACGGCGACGGAAAGCGAAAAATCGAATTGGTGACCATTACCTTTAACAAAAATATTACCTTTTCTCAGGAACAGTCCAATATGGCCAAAATGACCATGTCTATGGGGCAGGGACAGAGCAGGCTGTATTTTATGGACAAGGAATACTGCGAACGGTATGCCGACAGCGAGATCCTTATGGATATTTCCGATATTGCCGGGGACCGCGAGGTTCTAACTAACGAACAGGGAAAGATCTACGCTATCTCTATGAATGGCAACAATAACCTGAGACGTTTGGGACTCATTGATACCTCCGAGGTATACGCCGCGGTCAGAGCCATCACTGAGATGGACTACATAAACTTTAAAAATCCGGGGCCTGAAGAAATGAATGAGGCGGCCATGGATGTTTTAATGTATATTTTAAATCATAATGATGAGGAGATGTGAATTATGGGCAGTTATTCCACTATAGCCTATTACGCGATCATTATTCTTGTAATGGTCGGCCTGTTCTATTTTATGAATCGCAGCAATAAAAAGCGCGAACGCGAACAGCTTTTGATGCTGGATTCTCTCCAGGTGGGCGACGAGGTTATCACTATCGGCGGTATCATGGGAAAAATTGCCTCCATCAAGGAGGACAGCGTTGTTATAGAAAGCGGCGCTGACAAGAACAAGATCCGCTTCGAGAAAAGCGCCATCAAGACCGTTCTCACGGTACACGAGTAATACGAGACAGGGGGGGCGCGACGCGCTCCTCTTTTATATGGAGGCTGCTTTTGATTGAGTAATGAAAAATATATCTCTTTACGCCATGAACTCCACAGAAACGCCGAGCTGAGCGGGAGAGAAAGTAAGACGATAAAAATTCTCATAGATTTTCTAAGGGAAAATTCAGACTGTGAAATTTTCCCGCAGGACGGCTGGTTTTACGCCTTAAAAAGGGGCGGCGAAAGAAAATTAGCCTTTCGGGCGGATATGGACGCTTTGCCTATATCGGAGAGTCCAGGCTGTCCTTACGCCTCGATTGACCTAAATGTAAGTCACCGCTGCGGTCATGACGGACACTGCGCCGCGCTTGCGGCTTTTGCCTGCGAATGTCGGTCAGATAATACGGTTTATTTCATATTTCAACATTCCGAGGAAAATGGTCAAGGGGCCCGTGAATGTGCGAAGCTTTTGAAAAAAGAGGGAATAGGCGAGATATATGGCTTCCACAATCTGCCCGGTTTTGAAAAGAGCAAAATACTTTACAGATACGGTACCTTTGCCTGCGCAAGTATGGGACTTGAACTCCGATTCAAGGGCCGGAGTTCTCATGCCGCTTATCCTGAAAACGGTATAAATCCGGCCCGCGCCATAGCGGAGATATTGATTTCCCTTGACGGATTAAAGCGGGATTTTAAAGCTATGAGCCTTATAACTGTGGTTGGCGTTCAGGTCGGAGGCAAGGCTTTCGGCACCAGCGCGGGAGACGGCATATTACGCTTGACTATCCGCGGCGAGTTGGAGGCGGAGCTTACTCTGCTGAAGGAGCGGATTTTGGCCCTGTGCCGCGAAAAGGCGGGTAATATTAGTTTTTCATACGAGATTCGGGATCCGTTCCCTGAAACAAGGAACAACGACAGTTGTGTTGACCGGATCAAAACTCTTTGTGGGGATTCTGAAGAGTTGACGCATCCAATGCGATGGAGCGAGGATTTCGGATACTATCTTAAAGAAATCCCCGGGGCATTTTTCGGTATAGGCAGCGGAGTCAACTGCCCACAGCTCCACACCGGAGATTATGACTTTCCGGACGAGCTTATTGAAACTGCCGTTGACACATTTAAAAAGCTTGCAAGGTGATATATAATTGAAGGGCAATAACTCTGATAAATTAGCGACGATTCCAATTCCAAAGCTTATTGTGACCTTAGCTATACCCACGATGATAACTATGATGGTCACGTCGATCTATAATATGGCCGACACGTTTTTTGTTTCTCAGCTTGGGACAAGCGCCTCGGGCGCGATCGGCGTGGTCTTTTCAATGATGGCCATAATCCAGGCGGTGGGCTTCACCATCGGAATGGGCAGCGGCACTACTGTGTCAAGACTGCTTGGCGGAGGCGATAGGGCGACGGCTAACGGCGTCGTATCAGGAGGATTCTTTTTTGCGCTGATAATGGGAGTTGTACTGATGATCCCAGGACAGCTCCTGCTTCGGCCGCTCATGTATCTGCTTGGTTCCACTGACACCATTTTACCCTACGCGATGGCCTATGCCAGGTACATAATTTATGCGGCGCCGCTGATGATAACTACGTTTTTCATGAATAATATACTCCGTTTTGAGGGAAAGGCAAGGCTTGCGCTTATAGGCATGGTATCGGGCGGATTGCTGAATATGGGACTTGACCCGTTGTTTATTTTCGTTTTTAAAATGGGGACTGCCGGAGCGGGACTTGCCACGGCCTTGAGCCAATGCGTGAGCTTCGGTATTCTGCTCGCCATTTTTCTGACAGGCAAATCTGAACTTAAAATATCGCCGAAGCTTATATCCAAAAATGTTATAACGTATATTACGATATTGAAAAATGGCGCTCCATCGTTTATGCGTCAGGGCTTAGGCAGCATTGCCACGGCAATGCTGAACTCGGCGGCCAGACCTTACGGAGATCCGGCCATAGCCGCTATGGGCATAGTAGGAAAAATATTTATGCTCATATTTTCCTGTGTAATCGGCTTCGGCCAGGGCTTTCAGCCCGTGGCAAGCTATAACTATGGAGCTGGCAACCGGGAGAGAGTGAGGGAGGCCATACTGTTTTTCTTTAAAGTGGGAACTATTATCATGACCGTCCTCGCGGCTGTTGGTTTTATATTCGCGCCGCAGATCATTCCGGCCTTTATCAAGGACGACGACAGGGCTATAGAACTAAAAACTATCGGCATCGGAGTTAGGGCTTTGAGGTTCCAGTGCCTGGCGATGCCGCTTATGCCCATAGGCACTGTCTGCAATATGACCTTTCAGTCTACTGGGCAGGCGGCCTCGGCCACGTTTTTGGCAATGTGCCGCCAAGGAGTGTTTTTTCTGCCGTTAATATTTATTCTGCCCAGAATTATTGGCTTGACCGGAGTTGAACTGTCCCAGCCAATAGCGGACTTGTGTACGGCTGTGACGGCGGCTCCGTTTGGAATTAAATTCCTAAAGAAACTGTCCTCGGCGCAGGAGCTTTGATTTTGCCGTGCTTTATAATAGGAGAGTTAGTAGGGAATTCCCGATAAAAAAACACACCCAATTCAACAAAATAAAAATTTTGTTGAATTGGGGAGAGGAAAAATAGGGGGAGGAAGTAACTTGGCCGCAGCGCTTTATCCCGATATGCCGCAGACTATCAGAAATTTTTTTAGCTATATGTCTAATATAAAAGGAAAATCCGACAAAACCGTTCATGAGTACTATTACGATCTTCGTACTTTTTTTAGATTTATGAAATGCACGCGCGGACTCGCGGAATTTGATAACTTTGACGAGCTGGACTGTTCCGACGTCACCGACGACTTTATTCGTTCGATCACCTTGGACGATATTTATGAATTTCTCACGTACACGAACCGCGTGCGTGACAATGGCCCTATTGCCAGGGCCCGTAAGGTTTCATGTCTTAAAAGCTGTTTTAATTATCTGTCAACCAAAGCGCGCGTCCTCGACGTGAATATTACTAAAGAGCTTGAGGCTCCAAAGCAGCCCGAACGGCTGCCCATATATCTTACCCTTGAGGAAAGCAAACGGCTGCTGGATGCCGTTGACGGCGAATTCAAGGTCAGAGACTACTGTATAATATTGCTTTTCCTAAATTGCGGCATGAGACTCAATGAGTTAGTTGGAATTAATTTAAATGACATTAAGGGCAATCGACTGACAGTTATTGGCAAAGGAAACAAGCAGCGCACTGTGTATTTAAATTCATCGTGCGTTGACGCGATAAACGAATATTTGCATATTCGCCCCACAGATAACCTCAAAGACAGAAACGCTCTGTTTCTGAGCAAGCAGAAATCCCGTATTTCCGCTAATATGGTGTACAAAATGGTGCAGAAAAATCTGGTCAGAGCCGGACTTGATACGGAGAAATATTCTCCCCATAAGTTGAGGCATACGGCCGCCACATTAATGTACAAGTACGGCAATGTGGACGTTCGGGCTTTGCAGGAAATTTTGGGTCACGAGCAGCTCTCCACCACGCAGATATACACTCATGTGGATGAGGACGAGCTTCGGGACGCCATTGGACGCAACCCTCTGGCTGATTTTAAGCCCGATTCGGGGTCAATGGAAGAAAATTAAAAATTTTAAATTTTGTGTTGATTTTTTCCGACTTTTTTGCTATAATAAAAAAGGTGTGCGGTCATAGACCGCAAGTATTTCTCAGGAGGAATGTAATATGCCAACTAAAGTTGTAATGGGCGCCCAATGGGGCGACGAAGGCAAGGGAAAAGTAATTGACATACTGGCTGGACAGAGCGACGTTGTAGTGCGTTCTCAGGGCGGCAACAATGCGGGTCATACCGTAGAAGCCGACGGTCAGCAGTATAAGCTTCATCTTACGCCGTCGGGCATACTTTATCCCAACACGCTTTGTCTCATAGGCAACGGCGTGGTCGTTGACCCAAAGGTTCTGCTTGAGGAAATAGATATGCTTACTTCTCGCGGGGTCGACGTCAGCAACCTCAAGATCGACGCCCGCGCTCATGTTATACTTCCTTACCATATAGCACTTGACGGTCTGAGCGAAAAAGCCCGTGGCAGCGCCGAGATTGGCACTACCAAGCGCGGCATAGGCCCCTGTTATATGGATAAGGCCGAGCGCATCGGCATACGTATGCACGAGTTTGTGGACGAGGAGATTTTCCGCAGGAGATTTAGAGAAAATCTCAACATGAAAAATCTGTTTATTGAAAAGGTTTACGGCGAGGCTCCTCTAAAGTACGAGGATTATGTTGAGGAGTATGTCGGCTACGCTAAGCGGCTGGCCCCATATATGGCCGATTGCACAGTACTCCTTCACGAGGCTGTTAAAGCCGGTAAAAGGGTGCTGTTTGAAGGCGCGCAGGCAACGCTGCTGGACATTGATTTGGGTACATACCCTTATGTAACTTCATCTCATCCGGTAAGCGGCGGCGTATGCATTGGCGCGGGCATTGGCCCAACCGCCATTGACGAGTGCATCGGCGTTGTAAAGGCGTACACCACTCGCGTGGGTAAGGGTCCCTTCCCCACCGAGCTTTTTGACGAGACCGGCGACCTTATCCGCAACCGCGGCGGCGAGTTCGGCACCACCACCGGCCGCCCCAGAAGAACAGGCTGGTTTGACGCTGTTATAGTAAAATTTGCGGTTCGCACGAGCAGCCTCACAAGTATAGCGGTAAATAAGATAGACACCCTCGCCAATTTGGGCGACATTAAGATCTGCGTGGGCTACAAATACAAGGGCGAGCTTATCACCGAGTTCCCCTACTCTCTGGAAATACTCGCCCAGTGCGAGCCGGTATACGAGACAATGCCCGGATGGGAGGGCGACATCAGCAAGGCGAAGAGCTTTGACGAGCTGCCCGAAAACGCTAAGAACTACATCCGGCGCATCGAGGAGCTTTGCGATGTGAAGGTTTCCATGGTGGGCGTCGGCCCAGACCGAACGCAAAACCTGGAGAGATAACTCGCCGGTTGGGGCGGTGTAAAATTTTTCTGTGATAAAATATTCGATTTTTATGGGCAGGAACAGCCATATTTTGGCTTTCCTGCCCTGACTGTTTACAAAAAATTAACAAATTTTTTGTCCCAAAATGGCATAATTTAACGTTAATTATATAAAAGGGAAAATCAAATGTGAGGATTTACCAATGCGAAAGAGAATACATCTGCCTATTCTGAGCAATCCGCAATACAAAAGACTTGAAAGTCTTTACAGCGACTATGGCGATTTGGTGTACATAATAGCGATGAAGCTGCTCCAGGACAAGTACCTGGCGGAGGACGCCGAACAGGAGACTTTTGTCCGGGCCATAAAAAATATTGAAAAAATCAATATCGACAATGTCCCCGCCACAAAGAAGTATCTGGAGATAATCTGTCGGAACGTGGCTATGGATATGCTCCGCCTGCGGGGTAAAGCCGCCTTGCGCGAACTGTCCGTTGACGACGACGAAAGGGACAGCCTTCAGGACTTAGGGCCAGGGCCGCCGGAAATACTGCTGAAGCGGGAGCTGATTGATAAAATCAAGCAGGAGGTTCTTAGGTTGAAGCCGATCTATCAGGATGTGTTTCTGATGAAAGCGGTTTACGACCATAGCACCGACGAAGTGGCGGCCATCCTGAACATCAGCGCCGAAACTGTAAGAAAACGTTATAATCGCGCAAGAGCGATTCTTGCCGAAAGATTGGAGGAATACCTGCATGAATGATCTTGATAGCGGCGGCGTTTTAGACCTTGTCCTGACCCAGGCCGCAAGGGAGGCCGCCTGTGAGCTGGGGGAAAGTCTCGTCTGCCCCGCTGAAAAGATACGGCACTCCCGAGGGTACAGCAGGGCCATGGCTCCCCTGGGCCGGATCGGGCCTGGCCCCGCCCGTTTGCCGATTTTCAGGTGGGCGGCCTGTATTATGGCGGCTCTGCTTGTGGGGTCGGTGGGAACCGCCATGAGCGTGGAGGCCGTAAGGGAACAGTTCATCAGCTACTTTTTTGACAAAGATGCGCCTGGCACAAAGTTTTCTTTTGTTAACAACACTGAAAATTTCTACATCGGAGAATTTGTAAGCCTTGGCTATGTTCCAGAAGGGTTTGTATGTGCGGACCATTGGACCACCAAGCTCTCGATATCGGAATTTATGCTATTTGAAAAAGAGTCCCCTAATGAAACGGAAAAATTGTGGTTCACATTTCACCTTGGATATAAAGGAAGCGAACCTAATGTGGATACCGAGGGCGGAACAATCGAGGAAACAGAACTCGGTGATTGTCAGGCTATTTATATTAAAAATCCAGATCATAACATCTTATTATGGTATGAGGACGATTGCCCATATATTATAGACGGCAATATACCTAAGAAATTTCTTTTTGAAATTGCAAGCAGAGTAAATTTAGTATAATTACAGGAGGTAAATTTATGAGAAAAGGAGGCGATTCCTTTGGGCCGTTATTGCTGAAGCAAAGTCCTTATGCACATATTAAGTCATAAAATTTAAGTCATAAAAATTTTTTCAATGGAGGCAGCAATTATGAAGAAAATATTCGCGGCTATAATTTCGAGCGTTCTGTTGTTTTCGTCCGCTCAGGCCGAAACCCTCAAGCTCCCTGTCGAGGGGGAGTTTCACAACCAGCCCGCGGGCAACCTGGTCAGAGATAAAAACAAAACTATACAGAGCGGCGAGATAATTCTAAGCAGCGATGAGAACGCGCTGGTAGTGCGTTTTGAGGCGGAAAAAGCAAATAAAATGGAGTACTTTATCTCCCTTTACGACAATACCGAGGAAAGGTATGTCACCTCAAACGAAATTCCCGGTTGTCCCGTAAATATGGTAGGCCCCATAAGCGAGGGTGAATTCAAGTTTACCGGTTTGAAAGGCGGGAACAGCTATTCCGTACGCATCGCTACGGCGATAAATTACTTCCAGCTTGAGGGCGCGGTATACGGGGCCACGCTTGAGCCGGCGAAAGATACGGTATATCCGGCGGTAGGCGCGTTGGTCGGCGGCGCAGGTAAGACAAAGGATCTGAGCGCGGGTTTGCGGTTCAACAGTGACGATACAGTGAGCCGCGCCAATATGTGCGTCCTTATCAGGAACTTGCTGCCCCCGTTGGAAAAGGCCGTGCAGGCGATCAGCTTCAAGGAATACCCGTTTTCTGATGTGTTCAGCGGCGACTACGCGAAAAATTCCATTGACGAACTCTGCGCCTTGAAGGTAATAAACGGCGCGGGCAACGGAAAATTCCTGCCCGACAGTCCTGTCACTAAGGCGGCGGCAGTCAAGATGCTTATATGTTCGCTGGGCTACGGCGGCTATGCCGAAAGTCTCGGCGGCTGGCCCGAGGGCTACCTTACCTGCGGCCGAGAGCTGGGCCTGTACGACGGAGAGGCTCCCGATTCCATCGCCGCATGGCAGGATATAAATAAGATGCTGAGCCAGACTTACAGCCTTTCCCACCTCTGCATGAGCGAATATGCCGATGGAGGCAAGGCCGTATATTATCAAAATTCGAATGTTACATATGCAAATATGCAGTGATTATAGTATACAATCCCGGGTACGTGCCCCGGGATTGTATGTTTTTTATCAAAAGGGAGTTCCCTATTGATTTTTATACATAAGCATAGCCTTCGTCACATCGACGATATAGGAAATTTTGTTCACATCTATATTTTCCAGTTTTTCCGCTTCTTCGTCCTCCCAGACCTTTCTACGGTCGTTCCTCTGATACATGACTATGGCTGGGATGCCGATTTGTTCAAGAGACACATGGTCGCTGGCTGGCATCATTTCCGGATTTACCGCCATTCCACTTTTTTCAAGGACAGGCGTAAACGAACTGACCAGCGTTTTTGAGAGTTCGTATTGCTCCACGATGTCCGGCCGTTCTTCAAGTGCATATTCACTGATCTTACCAAGTCCGTTGTTCGTTCGCACTTCCGGAAAATACCAGTTATTTTCACCTACGCAGTCAATATTTATGTTAAATAAAATATTTTGCCTTTCTTCCTGAGTTAAATTTTTGGCAAAGTATTTTGAGCCGCCCAGATTCAACTCTTCCGCGCTGAAAAATACTATTTCAAGATTGTAATTTAGCGGCACATCCGCAAGCTGGCGCGCCAGCTCCGCCACAGCAGAAACGCCGGAGCTGTTGTCTATTGCGCCAATGACCTTGGAGGTAGTGTCATAGTGGGCGGAAACTATAACCGTTTTCTCAGTTTCTACCGCAGCCTTCTTTATGCCTATCACGTTTGTGGCTACGCCGTCCTGAGCCTGAGAGCCAGGGGCAAAAACATATTCGTCGGTAAAAAGCATCGCCTTATCTGGAATAGACTCTTTGATATATCCAAAGTCCTGGCCCGTCACCTCATAGCCATAGCTTTCGAGAGCGTCAGTCAAAAAGTTTTTAACATTTTCAATGGCTACGGAGCCTATGGGATGCGGCTCGCGGCTGATACTGTTAAGGATATGGCTTATGTTGTCCACACCGGCCTTTGCGTACGCGTCATAGATCATTTGCGCCGCTTCCCCTCTTGTGGCGGCTTTTTCAAGCGGGGACTCCCCTATCTCAGCGGCTCCGTCGGAAAAAATAAACCTTTTCATTTCGTCAAGGCTTACGGGAGCGGCCTGGGAAAAAACGCTGTCGTCATACTCCGTCCCAGCCGCGCGGCTGACAAGGGCGGTCAGTTCTCCGACAGTCACCGGCCTATCCGGCATAAAACTGCCGTCAGGATAACCGTTGACTATCTTTTTCGTACCAAGGCAGCTTACCGCCTGATACCATTGGCTATCCTCCCCCACGTCGGTAAAGGCGGCGACATTCGCGGCACAGAAAACAGTCAAAGCGGAGATTATGAACGAGAGCTGTTTTTTCATGATAAATGTTCCTTTCTTGTGATTTCAGGAACATTATATCACATCTTTGTAATAATTGCAATACTTTTGTAATTAATTTTTAACATTTTATCAGCGGAACTTTGTCCTCATCGAACAAAGCCGCCCAAAGATTCAAATATCATTTTATTAGACATATCCGCCGCCAAAAACTTGAACCGCTCATACTCCATACTGGAGCCGTCCGTCAAACTGTCAGATATCGCACGTATAACGGCAAAGGGAACATTGTTAGCATAGCAAACGTGACCAATGGCCGCCCCCTCCATTTCACAGGCAACGGCGTTAAATTTTTCGGCTATGCGCGCTTTCGCCTCCCTTGTGGAAATAAACTGATCGCCTGAGGCTATTGTTCCTACAATATGCTTTATCCCGAGATTACCCGCCGCGTTGGCAAGACCCTCGGTCAACGCTGTATCAGTTGGAATACGGACTAATAGCTGACCGTTGACCGACACAAGACCGGGTTCGTCGCCGATGGCGGTAGTGTCCATATCGTGTTCAACGGCGCTGTCAGCTATTGCGATATCGCCTACTCCCAGCTCCGCGCTCAGTGAGCCTGCCACTCCGGTGTTGATTATTTTTTCGGGAGCATATGACATTATCATGGTCTGAGCGCACATGGCGGCATTGACCTTGCCTATGCCGCAGACCGCTGTAACGACCGGCGTCCCGCAGAGAACGCCCGCGGTAAACTTTATGCCGCTTATAACTTTTGTTTCGGGATCGGACATTTTGGCTTTAAGTCCGTCTATCTCAAGATCCATCGCTCCGATAATACCTATCATTCGTTAGGCCCTCCCCTGTAAAGAAAGTCGATATTTTCATAGCTTCTGAGTATTTCAAGGTATCTGGCACATTCGGCCTTGGCGCTTTCAAGCTGAAGCT
The DNA here is from genome assembly GCA_947624455.1 of uncultured Clostridia bacterium. Lineage (GTDB taxonomy): Bacteria > Bacillota > Clostridia > UMGS1883 > UMGS1883 > JAFLUQ01. The sequence continues at coordinate 278 of CANQKL010000046.1, read as the reverse complement.
CCCGGTAGTTGCCACATTCCTCGCGCTTTGCGCCAAAAACCTGACCCTCATGGGCGACAATTTTTTCCAGCGTATCAAAAACGGCCGCGAGAACCGCTTCCTTATCCAAATCTCTGGTCAACAGATAAAAGCCCGTGCGGCAGCCCATTGGTCCAAAATATATGACCTTATCCCCTATTTCGGAATTACGGATGTAGGTGGCAAATAGATGCTCAACCGTGTGCATGGTGACATTATCCATATATACGCCGCAGTTTGGTTTGCGGGTCCTGAGATCA
>CANQKL010000045.1 GCA_947624455.1 uncultured Clostridia bacterium | reverse complement strand
GAGCGTATCAAGGAATGGCTGCTCTACGCGGTCACCAGCGCGGAAGCGGAGCTTGGCGGCGGCACGGGCAAGCTGAAACTGGCGACGGTGTACGATATGTTCGTCAAAGCCTTTCCTGTGTTAAAGAACTTTATCTCCATAGCGGCCTTTTCTGCCCTTGTGGACGAGGCGCTTGAGGAAATGCGCCATATGCTGGAAACCAATAGCAGGATAAGCGATATTGTAGTGGGAACGGAAGCGTAACCGTCAGCGCGTCTATCTCTCAAACGCGGGAGGAGTTCGCGCCCTGCCGGGAGACTGACCGCTGAAAGACGGTAATAACCGGTCTTGACGTGTTGCATTTCGTGTTGCATGGCGGTGTAAAAATGGCTTTCAAAGCGTCAAATTCCCTTACAAAGCGTAAAAAGATTTTGACACAAAAATCCCGTGATTATGGGGAAAACTTGACGTTTCCCATAACCACGGGATTTTACTTTTTGGTGCGGATAACAGGACTTGAACCTGCATGAAATTGCTCTCATACGGACCTGAACCGTACGCGTCTGCCAATTCCGCCATATCCGCAAGTACTTGTATAGTATAGCATAACTTTTTTTAAATTGCAAGACTTTTTTTAAAATTTGTTGAAAATTTTTTTGATGTGTGTTATAATGGCTTCTGGTGGTGCTTATGTATAAAAAGATCAGCCAGGACGAGGCAAAAAAGATAATGGAAATCAGCCCCTGCCTGATTTTAGACGTCAGAACGGAAGATGAGTTCGTGCTGGGACACCTGGAAAATTCAGTCTGTATTCCTGTGGATGAGCTGGAGGGAAGGCTGGACGAACTGCCGGATAAGGAACAACTGATCCTCGTATGCTGCCGCAGCGGAAAGAGCAGCAAGCTGGCGGCGGAATTTCTCGACTCCAGAGGCTATAAAAACGTTTTGGACTTTGGGGGATTGGTGTATTGGAGGTACGGATATGTGGAGTGGGATTAAAAAATTTTGCCTTGCGGCGGCCCTGTTCCTGAGCTTCGCTGCCCCGGCCGGAGCGGCGATAGGTAAAGTCATGGGTACGGATATCGTGGCCTATATAAATAATTATCCCGTGCCTTCATACTGCTTTAACGGACATACCGCCGTCATTACCTCAGATTTGGTGAATTACGGCTTTAAATATAGCTACGATAACTCCCTGCGCCGGGTGGATCTTACGTACACCGGCGCCCCGCCTTCGCCCCTGCCCTTCTGGAGGGATCAGCGTATCTATGGCAAGCCCCTTTTCGACGTGCTTGAAACGGACATTCAGGTATATCTCAACAACGTGAGGATCGACAGCTTCAATATAAACGGCTTGACGGCCATCAATTTTACTGAGCTGGGGCGTTTTGGCCCCATGTGGTACGACGATTCCAAGCGGGCGGCCTTCCTGACTATACCTGGCATGGCAATGGGCGTTTACGCGCCGGTGGCGGAGCGGGCTGACGCGACGGCGGAGATACGCTGCGCCTGGCAGAGCGACGGTCGGGGCTGGGAATGTATACTCCGCATCCCGGTGGCTCAGTATGATTATTACAGCTCTCTGCCAAGAGTCGGAGGATATGCCGACTATATCGGCGCTGGAGAAAATGTCGGATATATCCGGACGCTGGCCAACTATTTTGAAAGCATGGCCCAGGCTTACCGTCTTAGTCCGAGGGAAAAGCTGAACATGGTTACCGAATTCGTTCGCGCTGTCCGTTACGCCGACGACCTGAGTTCAAAGGGCGTGACGGATTATGTGAATTATCCGGTCGAGACTCTTTTCGAGTGGAAAGGCGACTGTGAGGACACGTCCATACTCCTGGCGGGAATTCTCAAAGAAATGGGCGTGGACGCGACGCTGTTTATTTTCCCGAAGGGCGAGGCCGGACACATGGCCGTGGGCATCGCGGACGATGGAAATATGAGCGGAGCTTCGTATGACTGCGACGGTAAAACTTACTATTACCTTGACACTACCGAGCCTGGCTGGGACATTGGCCGCCTGCCCGAGGAGCTTGCCGGTTTGAACCCAATTGCGGTCAAAATTTGAATCTAAAAACCGTCTTTGGTAAAAATCCCGTAGAAACTGCCAAAAAGCAGTTGGGTTTTTTGGTGAAAATGACAAATTAATAATTTGAAAATCCCCTTGATAAAATCGGTAAAAAATGTTAAAATTATAATAACATATGCGAAAGGAGAACGTCAATATGAACTATTCAAAAGAAGTTGAGAATATGTGCTGTGTTGCCAAGGGCGTTGCCCACGAGCCAGCGCCTATTCCTCAAGAAGGCGCTTGGACTTATTCCAAGCAGATCACTGATATTTACGGCCTTACTCACGGCATAGGCTGGTGCGCTCCCCAACAGGGCGCCTGCAAGCTGACCCTTAATGTTAAGGGCGGCGTTATCGAGGAGGCTCTTGTTGAGACCATCGGCTGCTCGGGCATGACCCACAGCGCCGCCATGGCCGCCGAGGTTCTTCCCGGCAAGACCATTCTCGAAGCTCTCAATACCGACTTGGTATGCGACGCCATTAACACCGCCATGCGTGAGCTCTTCCTTCAGATCGTGTACGGAAGGACTCAGACCGCTTTCAGCGAGGGCGGACTTCCTATCGGAGCTGGCCTGGAGGATCTGGGTAAGGGCCTGCGCTCTCAGGTGGGTACTCTCTACAGCACCAAGGCCAAGGGCCCCCGTTACCTGGAGCTGGCCGAGGGCTATATCACCAAGATCGGTCTGGACAAGGACGGCCTTATCATCGGTTATAAGTTCGTCCATCTCGGCAAGATGATGGAGTCTATCCGCAAGGGTATGGACGCCAACGAGGCCATGGAGAAGGCCAGCGGTCAGTACGGCAGATTTGACGAGGCGGTCAAGGTAATTGACCCCCGTGTAGAATAAGAGAGGAGGAAACGTAAATGGCACTGTTTGAAAGTTATGAAAGAAGAATAAATCAGGTCAACGCCGCGCTTAACAAGTACGGTATTTCCTCTCTCGAAGAGGCAGAAAAGATCTGCAAGGACAAGGGCATCGACGTTTACAGCATTGTAAAGGGCGTTCAGCCCATCTGCTTTGAAAATGCCTGCTGGGCCTACATCACCGGCGCGGCCATCGCTATTAAGAAGGGCTGCACTAAGGCCGCCGACGCCGCCGAGGCTATTGGAGAAGGTCTACAGAGCTTCTGTATTCCTGGCAGCGTTGCCGACGACCGTAAGGTTGGTCTTGGTCACGGCAATCTGGCCGCTATGCTCCTGCGCGAGGAGACTAAGTGCTTTGCCTTCCTGGCTGGTCACGAGTCTTTCGCTGCCGCCGAGGGCGCTATAGGTATAGCTAAGAGCGCGAATAAGGTTCGCAAGGAGCCGCTTCAGGTAATCCTCAACGGCCTCGGTAAGGATGCCGCTCAGATAATTTCCCGTATCAACGGCTTCACCTTTGTGGAGACAAAGTTCGATTACGCCACCGGCAAGCTGAATATAATCAGCGAAACTCCTTACTCCGACGGAGAAAAGTCCAAGGTTCGCTGCTACGGCGCCGACGACGTGCGCGAGGGCGTTGCCATCATGGAGTATGAAAGCGTGGACGTTTCTATCACCGGTAACTCCACCAATCCCACCCGTTTCCAGCACCCCGTTGCCGGCACGTATAAAAAACGCTGCTATGAAACAGGTAAGAAGTACTTCTCCGTTGCCTCCGGCGGCGGCACAGGACGTACCCTTCATCCCGATAATATGGCCGCCGGTCCCGCCTCTTACGGCATGACCGACACTATGGGAAGAATGCACAGCGATGCTCAGTTCGCGGGCAGCTCCTCCGTTCCCGCCCACGTTGAGATGATGGGCCTTATCGGTATGGGCAACAACCCCATGGTAGGCGCTACCGTTGCCGTTGCGGTTGCCATTGAGACTGCCAAATAAGCCGGATTCGGTATATATAACGCAAACTTCGGAAAAAGGGGGCGGCAGGGACAAGTTCCCTCCGCTCCTGTGTTTTTATCAGATATTTTAATGTTTCTTACTTAATTAAAAAAATCAATAAATAGTCTTGACTAACCATAAAAAAAGTTATACAATATAAAAGGTTAAATCTATTAACATAGCTCAATTAAATTTAACATAAGGAGGCTGTTTAAATTGGCTAGAAAAAAGAAAACTATGGATGGCAATAACGCCGCGGCATGGGCGTCCTATGCTTTTACCGACGTTGCCGCCATCTACCCCATCACGCCTTCCTCCACTATGGCGGAAGTCACGGATGAATGGGCCACGCAGGGTAAGCTGAATCTCTTTGGCCGCAAGGTTAAGATCGCTGAAATGCAGTCCGAAGGCGGCGCCGCTGGCGCTGTTCACGGCTCCCTTACCGCTGGCGCTCTCACTACTACCTACACCGCGTCTCAGGGACTTTTGCTTATGATCCCCAATATGTACAAGATTGCCGGTGAGCTTCTGCCCAACGTTATCAACGTTTCCGCCCGTGCGCTGGCTTCTCACGCTCTGTCCATTTTTGGCGATCATCAGGACGTTTACGCCTGCCGTCAGACCGGTTACGCCATGCTCTGCTCCACCAATCCCCAGGAGGCTATGGATCTGGGCGCTATTGCGCATTTGACGACTATCAAGTCCAGGGTTCCTTTCCTCCACTTCTTTGACGGTTTCCGCACCTCTCACGAGTATCAAAAGGTAGAGGTATGGTCTAATGAGGATCTGGCTAAGCTGGTCGACTTCGACGCGATCGACGCTTTCCGCCGCCGCTCTCTGAACCCCGAGCATCCCGCTCAGCGCGGCACCGCTCAGAACCCCGACGTGTTCTTCCAGGCAAAGGAGGCCTCTAACAAGTATTATGAGGCCGTTCCCGCAATATGCCAGGAGTACATGGACAAGGTCAACGCTATGATCGGCACTGACTACAAGCTGTTCAACTACTACGGTGCTCCCGACGCCGAGCAGATCATTGTTGCCATGGGCAGCGCCTGCGACACTATTAAGGAAACTATAGATTATCTGATCGCCGCTGGCGAGAAGGTCGGCCTGGTTCAGGTACGCCTGTACCGTCCTTTCTCCAAGGAGGCTTTCATTTCCGCCATTCCCGCTACCGTAAAGAAGATATCCGTCCTTGACAGAACCAAGGAAAGCGGCAGCGCTGGCGAACCTCTGTATCTGGATGTATGCGCCGCCGTTCGCGGCACTCAGTTCCAGGATGCCGACATCTTTGGCGGACGCTATGGCCTTGGCTCCAAGGACACTACTCCCGCTCACTTTATCGCGGTGTTCCACAACAACGAGAAGAAGGTATTCACCATCGGTATTGAGGACGATGTTACCAATCTGTCCCTGCCCGTTGTTGAGAATCCCGACACCACTCCCGCCGGCATCACCAGCTGTAAGTTCTGGGGCCTTGGCGCGGACGGCACTGTTGGCGCCAACAAGAACTCCGTTAAGATCATCGGCGACCACACCGATATGAACGTTCAGGCCTATTTCGACTACGACTCCAAAAAGTCCGGCGGCCTTACCGTTTCTCACCTTCGCTTCGGTAACGCCAAGATCACCAGCACCTACCTTATCAACAAGGCTGACTTTGTAGCCTGCCACAAGGCTTCCTACATTAGAAAGTATGATATGGTTTCCGATGTTAAGCCCGGCGGCGTATTCCTGCTCAACTGCTCTTGGACTCCCGAGGAGATGGAGGTTCACCTTCCCGGTCAGGTAAAGAGATACATCGCCGAAAACAATATTCAGTTCTACACCATTGACGGCGTTAAGATCGGTAAAGAGATCGGCCTGGGCAACAGGATCAACACCATCCTCCAGTCCGCCTTCTTCAAGCTGGCCAACATCATTCCCGAGGCCGACGCTATCCAGTACATGAAGGACGCCGCCACCGCTTCCTACAGCAAGAAGGGCGAAGCCATTGTTAAGATGAACCATGACGCTATTGACGCCGGCGCTCAGCAGGTAGTCAAGGTAAACGTTCCCGAGAGCTGGAAAAATGCTAAGGACGAGGATCTCACCGTTAAGTTTGATGGCGAGGGCAAGCTTATTGATTATGTAAACAATATTCTTGGGCCTATCAACGCATTCGCTGGCATGAAGCTGCCCGTATCCGCGTTTGTTAAGTACGCTGACGGCGAGGTTCCGCTGGGCAGCGCTGCCTTTGAGAAGCGCGGCATAGCCGTTGACGTTCCCGAGTGGAACAGTGAGAACTGCATCCAGTGTAATTTCTGCTCCTTCGTATGCCCCCATGCCTGCATCCGTCCCGTTGTACTCACTGAGGAGGAGATGAAGAATGCTCCTCAGAACATTAAGTACATCAACATGACCGGTATGAACGGCTACTACTTCGGTATGGCCGTATCCGTTCTGGACTGCACAGGCTGTGGCAGCTGCGCCAACGTTTGTCCGGGCAAGAAGGGCAACAAGGCCCTTGTTATGAAGCCTCTTGAAACTCAGGAGGATAAGCAGCAGGTATTTGACTTTGCCGTGACCGTGGCCGACAAGCCCGAGGTTCACGAGAAGTTCAAGGAGAGTACTGTTAAGGGTAGTCAGTTCAACAAGCCTCTGCTTGAGTTCTCTGGCGCCTGCGCAGGCTGCGGCGAGACTCCGTACGCCAAGCTGGTTACCCAGCTCTATGGCGACCGGATGTATCTGGCCAACGCCACTGGCTGCTCCTCTATCTGGGGCGGCAGCAGCCCGTCTACTCCTTACACCACTAACGCTGCCGGCGAGGGTCCCGCTTGGGCTAACTCCCTGTTCGAGGACAACGCAGAGTTTGGTTACGGTATGTTCCTTGCTCAAAATACCCTGCGCGAGGATCTTATCGCCAAGGTCGAGGCTGTTAAGGAAACGGCTGACGACGCAGCTAAGGCTGTTATTGACAAGTTCGTTGAGACTAAGGAGGATGGCAAGGCCAATAAGGTAGCTACTGCCGAACTCATTGAGGTACTTGCAAAGATGAACACTCCCGAGGCTCAGGAGATCCTCAAGGAGAAGGATTATCTCAGCAAGAAGTCCGTTTGGATCTTCGGCGGCGACGGCTGGGCTTACGATATCGGTTTTGGCGGTCTGGATCATGTACTGGCAAGCGGCGAGGATGTAAACGTTCTCGTATTCGATACCGAGGTTTACTCCAACACCGGCGGACAGTCCTCCAAGGCCACTCCCACCGGCGCTATCGCTAAGTTTGCGGCTGCCGGTAAGTCCGTAAAGAAGAAGGATCTTGCGGCCATCGCCATGAGCTACGGCTATGTATATGTTGCTCAGGTTGCCCAGGGCGCTGATAACAACCAGTGCATGAAGGCCTTTGTTGAGGCTGGCAGCTATAATGGCCCCTCCATCATCATTGCTTACGCTCCCTGCATCAATCACGGCATTAAGGGCGGCATGAGCATTGCCCAGACCGAGGAAAAGCGTGCGGTTGAGGCCGGTTACTGGCACTTGTTCCGTTACGATCCCAGACTGGTTGCCGAGGGTAAGAATCCCTTCCAGCTTGACTCTAAGGAGCCGAAGGAAAGCTATGAGCAGTTTATTATGAACGAGGTTCGTTATAATTCTCTTGCCCGCAGCAATCCTGACCGTGCCAAGGCTCTCTTTGCCAAGGCTGAGGAGGCTGCCAAGGAGAAGTACGCTCACCTTGTAGAGCTTGCAAAGTAAGTAACCTGGAATATCATAACGCGCGGCGGCAGGATACTGCCGCCGCAATGCGTTAGATAAAAATATTTTTAACAAAAGTAATTTTTGCTCTTGACTTATTGGGAAAAATAATATATAATATTTAAGGTTTGTATCGGGGTGTAGCGCAGTTTGGTAGCGTGCTTGGTTCGGGACCAAGAGGCCACGGGTTCAAGTCCCGTCACTCCGACCAGCAGCGTGACGCTGCACCCAATTCGCGCCCCGTACTTTGGGGCGTGAATTATTGTTTATGGCCCGCGTTGCGACGTAAATTCTGTAAGGCTACTCGCACCAGCGCGTCGTCGCAAGCCTCACTTCGCTTGCGGCGACTTTTTTTGCGAAGCATAAAAAGTCGCCGTTTGGCTCGTTCGGCTGCTCCTCCTTTCCCTCATTATTACAATATACACAAATAAATTGCGCTATAAGGGAGTTGTTATTATGCAGGTGAAATTTTACGAAACCGCTCCGGACGAACTGCTGAAATTTGCGGTGATCATAGCAAAATATCAGGGCAAGTGGATTTTCTGCAAGCACAGGGATAGAGATACTTACGAAATTCCCGGCGGACATCGTGAGGAGGGCGAGACGATTCTTGACGCCGCCAAAAGGGAACTGAGGGAGGAAACCGGCGCTCTTGATTTCACCGTTGAAAGGGTTTGCGTCTATTCCGTGACTGGTAAAAATCGGGTGAACGAGACCGGAGAGGAAACCTTTGGAATGTTGTACTATGCCGAAATAAAGGCTCTGGATAGAGAGCTGCACAGCGAAATTGAAAGGGTTATGATGTTTGACGCTTTGCCCGACCGGTGGACATATCCGCTGATACAGCCGAGGCTGATCGAAGAATACCAGAGGAGAAATAAATGAACGTCGGCCGCAGACACAAAATACATAGCCGAAATGGAGACGGGCAATAACAGTGACAGCTGATTATTAATTTAAAAAAAGAAATTATTGACAAGCTTTTCCACGTGTGATATAATGTATTATTAGGATAAGCTATACAGAGAAAGGAAGTAATTTCAATGATAAAGATCAGCCTTAAGGGCGATATCAGAGAATATGAAAGCGGCACGGCCCTATTGGATGTGGCAAAATCAATAAGCGAAGGCCTGGCCCGCAATGCCTGCTGCGCGCTGGTTGACGGCAAAATGACTGACCTTAGGACTCCCCTGACAGCTGACTGTACCGTTGAGTTCTGCAATTTTGATACGGACGAGGGCCGCCATGCCTTTCGCCACACGGCCAGCCATATTATGGCCCAGGCGGTCAAGCGGCTCTACCCCAATATAAAGCTGGCCATCGGCCCCGCCATTGACAACGGCTTTTACTACGACTTCGACGCGGACGGAACCCTCACCATGGAGGATCTGCCCAAGATCGAGGAGGAAATGAAGAAAATCGTCAAGGAAAATATTCCCCTTGAGTATTTCGAGCTTCCCCGGGCGGAGGCTATCAAGTTCATGGAAGAAAAGAACGAGCCGTACAAGGTCGAACTGATCAACGATCTGCCTGAGGACGCCGTTATTTCCTTCTATAAGCAGGGGGACTTCACGGACCTGTGCGCCGGCCCGCACCTCATGTCAACCGGAGCTGTAAAGGCCTTTAAGCTCACCGGTACCGCCGGAGCCTATTGGAGGGGCAGCGAAAAGAATAAGATGCTGCAGCGGATCTACGGCACCTGCTTCCCGAAGAAAGCGGAGCTGGAGGAGTACCTCACCCTGCTCGAGGAGGCGAAGAAGCGCGACCACAGAAAGCTCGGCAGGGAACTGGGGTTGTTTGCCCTGATGGACGAGGGTCCGGGCTTCCCGTTCTTCCTGCCGAAGGGCATGGTGCTGAGAAATACTCTGCTGGATTATTGGCGCGAGATACACAAGCGCTACGGTTATGTGGAGATAAATACACCCATTATCCTCAATCAGGAGCTGTGGCACCGCAGCGGTCACTGGGATCACTATAAGGACAATATGTATACCACCGTCATCGACGGCGAGGATTACGCCGTGAAGCCCATGAACTGTCCCGGCTGTATGCTGGTCTACAAGCTTGCGCCCCATTCCTATAGGGAACTTCCCATGCGCATGGCTGAGCTGGGCCTGGTTCACAGACATGAGCTTTCCGGCGCGCTCCACGGCCTGTTCCGTGTACGCTGCTTTACCCAGGACGACGCCCATATCTTCATGACTTGGGATCAGATAGAAAGCGAGATACAGAACGTTGTACGGCTGTTTGACGAGGTTTACTCCGTCTTTGGCCTTACTTACAGCATAGAAATTTCAACCATGCCCGAGGATCATATCGGCGAAAAGGAAACTTGGGATCTGGCTACCGAAGCGCTGAAAAAGGCTATAAGCGACATGGGCAAGGAATACACCATAAACGAGGGCGACGGCGCGTTCTACGGCCCCAAGATCGACTTCCATCTGGCGGATTCTCTGGGACGGACTTGGCAGTGCGGCACTATTCAGCTTGATATGCAGATGCCCGAACGTTTTGAGCTGGAGTATACCACTCCCGATGGGACTAAGGCTCGTCCGGTCATGATACACAGGGCTATGCTGGGCAGTATTGAGCGGTTTATCGGCGTTATCACTGAGCATTTCGCCGGAGCCTTCCCCACCTGGCTGAATCCCGTTCAGGTGAAGCTGCTGCCCATCGCCGACCGTCACATCGACTACATGAATAAAATCAAGGAGTCCCTTGAGGCGAAGGGCATACGGGTGGAAATCGACGAGCGCAACGAAAAGATCGGCTACAAGATCAGGGAGGCTCAGCTGGAAAAGATACCATATATGCTGGTGGCTGGCGATAAGGACATCGAAAATGGCGTCGTAAGCGTCCGCTCCCGTAAGGACGGCGATTTGGGCGCGATGAGCGTTGAGGATTTCACCGCGAAGATACTCGATGAGATCGAAACAAAAGCGAGGTAAATTATGTTAGGGGCGGGGAGACGGATGTCGGGAGCGTCAGCCTTTAAAATTCTTCTCTCAGCTTCTGACTAAAAATAAAAGGAGTGTATAAAATGGATAAAGAATTGGTATTAACTAAAATAACCGATGTGGGAGTTGTCGCGGTAGTTCGGGCTGACAGCGGCGAAAAGGCGAAGCGTATTGCCGACGCCTGCATGGAGGGCGGAGTTCCCGCCATCGAGCTGACCTTTACAGTCCCCTTTGCTCACAAGGTTATCGAGGAGCTGGCGAAGGAGTATTCCGACGGTTCCATGATACTTGGCGCGGGTACGGTAATGGATTCGGAGACTGCCCGTATCGCGATCCTCAGCGGCGCTCAGTATGTGGTAAGTCCATACTTTGACCCGGAGACTGTTCGTCTGTGCAACCGTTACCGGATTCCCGCTATGCCCGGCGCGATGACTATTAAGGAGGTCGTTTCCGCCATGGAGGCTGGCGCCGACGTGGTAAAGGTGTTCCCTGGCGAAGCCTTTGGCCCCAAAATACTCAAGGCTATCAAGGGGCCTGTTCCTCAGGCCAAGCTCATGCCTACCGGCGGGGTTGACGTGAACAACGTCGCCGAGTGGATAAAGGCCGGAGCCTGCGCTA